>JBPCTX010000092.1:0-5081 GCA_051011455.1 Acidimicrobiia bacterium
GCCGTCTTGACGGGCTCCACTCCCAGGATGACATTCTCGGCCACGCTAAAAACCGGAACGAGCATGAAGTGCTGGTGGACCATCCCGACACCCGCGGCGATGGCATCGCTCGGCTCGGTAAGGGTCAATACCTCGCCGTCGAGCAGGATTTCCCCTTCGTCGGCTGAGTACAGGCCATAAAGGACGTTCATCAGCGTGGTCTTGCCGGCGCCGTTCTCACCCAGCAGGGCAACGATCTCGCCGGAACCGATCTGGAGGTTCACATCATCGTTGGCCAGCACACCCGGGAACCGCTTGGTTATCCCGCGAAGCTCGAGCTGCAAATTGACACCTCCGACGAGCTGACTCTTGACCGTCGGTCTAGCCTAACCGGCGGCCAAATGCGAATGCGCCCCCCTCCCGGGGGGCGCATATCGCGTGTCGTAGTTGGCTTGAGCTAGCAGGCGTCCGAGATGAACACGTGCGACGCGTCCCGGGCTCCAGACTTGATCTCAGCAGCCAATGCGTCAATCTCAGCTTGGAGCTCAGCAGAAATGCTGCCCTCCCAGCTGTGCCACGGAGCCAGGCCAACGCCGTCGTTAGCGAGGTTCCCGCAGGCAATGCCATTGGTCCATGTACCTGCAGAGTGGGCCTGCACCGACTCGAAAACACCCTTCTTGATGTTCTTGAGAACCGACGTCAGCCACAGATCCTGATACTGCTCAGGTGCCGCGAAGAAGGCATCGGTATCAACACCGACCAGCGCAGCTTCCAGGCCGCGATCAATGATCGCGTCGCCGGCGGGCAGGTTGATGGCACCACCGACCGGGATGATTATGTCGACACCCTCATCGAAGAGGCTGTCTGCAGTGCTACGCGCAACGCCCATGTCCGTGAAGGACCCGGTGAAGGTTCCTTCCTGGGTTTCGACGTTCCAGCCGATGACCGAAACATCGGTGCCCTTGACCTCGTTGTAGTGGGCGGCACCGCGGGCGAATCCATCCATGAAGATGGACACGGTCGGGAAGGGTGCACCTCCGTAGGTGCCAAGCACTCCAGTCGTGGTCACTTCGGCTGCCGCATAACCGGCCAGGAAGGCGGCCTCATCCGTCTGCCAGACCAACTCACGTGCGTTATCAAACGTAACGTCCGCAGGCGGCGTAACGCTGAAGTCGAAGAGGTCGACGTCAACGATGGTCCAGGTGACATCAGGATTCAACGGAGCGTTGAGCGCCGTCGCCTCACCCAGAGCGAAGCCAACCGTCACGATGTGCTGAGCGCCACCGGAGAGACAGGCATCAATGTTGGGCTGGTAGTCCTCGGCTGCATCGGACTCCAGAACGATGGAGTCCTCGGTGGCGTATCCCTCGTCAACCGCCTGCAACACGCCGTCCCAGGCCGAAGCGTTGAAGCTGCGGTCGTCGACACCGGCCAGGTCGGTAACCAGACAGGTCTTGACGGGATCAGCCATCATTGCCTCGGTCGTCGTGGTGGTGTCGTCGGGCGGTGCCTCCGTCGTGGTGGTTGTCTCGGGCGGTGCAGTCGTAGTCGTCGCTGCTGCCGTCGTCGTGGTGGTATCGGCGGCTACGTCGTCATCGTCGTCACCACCGCTACTGAAGAGCAGGGCCGCAACGACGATCGCCGCTACCGCCAGCCCTCCCCACAGTAGATATTTTCTGGTCTGGTCATTCATGGGGCTTGACTCCTCCTAGGTCAGTCAAAAGGAGGCAGAAGAGCCTCCGCGCAGGAGTCTAACTACGCGCGAACTATGGGTGCCAATAGGAACGCGTTCCGCTGAAAGCTGACAGCCGACAGCCGACAGCGGACAGCCGGAAAGCGACCGAGAGCGAGCGCCGGATGCCGGAAGGGCAGTAGCCAGTAAGCAGCAAACTTGGCGGGCACCGCGTTCTGGCTGAAAGCTGAAAGCTGAAAGCCGGCGGCCGAAGGCCGCCTATCCCTCGCTGTCGGCTAGCTCCACCGGCGGGGTATCGGGAGTGTCGACGCCTCCGAAGGCGAGGATCTCGGGATCGTCCTCGTCGACATCCACCAGGATGGTGCTACCGGCCGCGAACTCGGCGTAGAGCATCTTCTCGGCCAGGGTGTCCTCCAGCATGCGCTGAATGGAACGACGCAGCGGGCGGGCGCCCAGTTGCGGGTCGTATCCCTTCTTGGCCAACAACTCCTTGGCGCTTTCGGTGAGAACGATCTCCAGGCCCTGTGAGGCGAGTTGCTCGTGGATGCGCAGGATGAACAGATCCACGATCTGCTTGACCTCGTCCATCGTCAGCTCGTGGAAGGCAATGACCTCGTCGATCCGGTTCAGGAACTCGGGCCGGAAGTGCTTCTTCAGAGCGTCGTTGACCTTCTCCTTGATCCGCTCGTAGCTGATCTCCTCGTCGTCACCGCCGAATCCGATGCTCTGACGACGCAGGTCGGCGGTTCCCAGGTTGGAGGTCATGATGATGACGGTGTTCTTGAAGTCGACCGTACGGCCCTGGGCGTCGGTGAGGCGGCCGTCCTCGAGAATCTGGAGCAGGGTGTTGAAGACGTCGGGATGCGCCTTCTCGATCTCGTCAAACAGGACGACGGAGAACGGCTTGCGGCGGACCGCTTCGGTCAGCTGACCGCCCTCGTCGTAGCCGACGTAGCCGGGAGGCGAACCCACCAGGCGACTGACGGTGTGCTTCTCCATGTACTCGGACATGTCGATCTGGATGAGGGCGTCTTCATCGCCGAACAGGAACTCGGCCAGTGCCTTAGCGGTCTCAGTCTTGCCGACTCCGGACGGGCCCAGGAAGATGAATGATCCGGCTGGACGCTTCGGGTCCTTGAGGCCCGAACGGGTGCGCCGGATGGCCCGGCTCACTGCCGAGATGGCGTCCTCCTGGCCGATGATGCGGTTGTGCAGTTCCTCCTCCATGCGGAGAAGCTTCTGGGTCTCCTCCTCGGTCAGGCTCTGCACGGGAATGCCAGTCCACTGGGCGAGGACTTCGGCGATCTGCTCCTCGTCGATGGTGACGTCGAAGAGGGCCCCGGCTTCGGTGTATTCGGTCTCGCGGGAGGTGCGCTCCTGCAGCAGGGTCCGCTCCTGGTCGCGCAACTGGGCGGCCCGCTCGAACTGCTGGGACTGGGAGGCCTCCAGCTTCTGAGTCCGTACCTCGGAAAGCTTTCCCTCCAGCTCTTCGAGCTCGGGACCGAGTGCCTTGCGCTTGAGCCGCATTCGGCTGCCGGCCTCATCGATCAGGTCGATGGCCTTGTCCGGCAAGAAACGATCGGAGATGTAGCGGTCGGCCAGGTTGGCGGCCGACACCAGGGAACCATCGGTGAAGGTGACCTGGTGGTGGATCTCGTAGCGGTCCCGCAGTCCCTTGAGGATGAGGATCGTCTCGGCGACGGTCGGCTCGTTGACCTGCACCGGCTGGAACCGGCGCTCGAGTGCCGAGTCCTTCTCCAGATACTTGCGGTACTCCTCCAGGGTGGTGGCACCGATCGTCTGCAGCTCGCCGCGGGCCAGCATCGGCTTGAGGATGCTGGCAGCGTCGATGGCACCTTCGGCAGCACCGGCTCCGACCAGAGTGTGGATCTCGTCGATGAACAAGATGATGTCGCCCCGGGTGCGGATTTCCTTCAGGACCTTCTTGAGGCGTTCCTCGAAGTCACCGCGGTAGCGGGAGCCGGCGACCAGCGCGCCGAGGTCGAGCGTGTAGAGCTGCTTGCCGGTGAGGGTGTCGGGCACCTCGCCTGCCACGATGCGGAGGGCCAGGCCCTCGACGATGGCGGTCTTGCCAACCCCGGGCTCGCCGATCAGGACGGGGTTGTTCTTGGTACGGCGGGACAGCACTTGCATGACTCGCTGGATCTCATCACCGCGGCCGATGACCGGATCGAGCTTCGAGTCTCTGGCCAGCTGAGTGAGGTTGCGGCCGAACTGATCAAGCACGGCCGAACCGGTGCCCGAGGACTCGCCACCGCCGCGTTGCTGGCGTCCGGAGCGCTCCTGAGTGCCGCCGCCGCTTGGCTGGTCCTCCTGCTGCACGCCGGAAAGAAGCTGAATGACTGTCTGGCGCACCTTGTGGAGGTCGGCGCCCAGCTTCTGAAGGACCTGGGCGGCAACGCCCTCGCCTTCACGGATGAGGCCGAGGAGGATGTGCTCGGTGCCGATGTAATTGTGGCCCAGCTGCAGGGCCTCGCGGAGTGACAACTCCAGCACCTTCTTGGCACGGGGAGTGAACGGAATGTGGCCGCTAGGGGCCTGAGAGCCCTGGCCGATGATGTCGACGACCTGCTGGCGAACCGAGTCGAGGCCGATGCCCATCGTCTCGAGGGCACGGGCGGCGACGCCCTCTCCCTCGTGGATCAGGCCGAGGAGGATGTGCTCGGTCCCGATGTAATTGTGGTTGAGAAGGCGAGCTTCCTCCTGGGCCAGGACAACGACCCTGCGAGCCCGCTCGGTGAATCGCTCGAACACCTTCGTTCCTCCTAATCAATCCGGCGAGCCTTCCTGGCACGCCGTGCGCGGAGTATACCGCTGGCCCTGTTCTAGCTTCCAGGGCCCTCTTACCGGCTGATTTAGGGTCAGTCGGCGTCTCCGACACCGCCCTTTAGCAACCCGGGAGACGAACAACGCTCCCGCGTCACAGGTATTCCATTGGTCGGCCATCAGCTATCAGCTGTCAGCTTTCAGCCAGAACGCGGTGCTCACCAAGTTGCTGCATTCCGCTGGGTGCCTGCCGCCGTTCCGGCATCCTGCTGTCAGCTCTCAGCTGTCAGCTATCAGCCAGAATCCGGTGCCCACCAAGTTGCTGCTTGCTGCATTTCCGGCATCATGCATCCGGCTTTCAGCTCTCAGCTGTCAGCTTTCAGCCAGAACGCGGTCCCACCAAGTTGCTGCTTGCTGCCCTTCCGGCATCCGGCATCGGCTCTCAGCCAGAGGGTGACTGACTCTCTTCCCCGCCCTGAGGGCGGGGTGGCCGAGCGAAGCGAGGACGGGGTGGGGGAAACGGCCAACCCACAACGTTCTTGCCTACTGCCTACTGCTTGCTGCTTGCTGCTTGCTGCTTGCTGCTTGCTGCTTGCTGCCTACTGCCCTTACGGCTTTCAGC
>JBPCTX010000093.1:0-7019 GCA_051011455.1 Acidimicrobiia bacterium
GTGGTCGCCTCATGAGAGTCACCGAGCACCTGGAACGGGCCACCGGGCCGTTCATTACTTTCGAGATAATCCCGCCTAGTCGAGGCGGTGACCTGGCCAGCCTGCTCGGCCTGATTGAGGATTTGATGCAACACCGGCCTCCCTTCATCGACATCACCAGCCACGCCGCCGAGGTCGTCTACGAAGAGGGTTTGACCGGATACGAGAAGCGGATCAAGCGCAAGCGGCCCGGCACCCTGGGTGTGTGCGCGTTGATTCAGAACAAGTTCAACATCGACGCCGTCCCCCACATCTTGTGCGAGGGGTTCACCCGCGAGGAGACTGAGGATTTCCTGATCGAGCTCCGCTACCTGGACATCGACAATGTGCTGGCAATCCGGGGCGATTCCTCCGGCTACGAGAAGCGGCTGGAACACGGCCGAAGCCGCAACCATTACGCCTCAGAGCTGATCAGCCAGATCACTGACATGAACAAGGGCATCTATCTAGAGGAGTTGCTTGACGCAGCGCCGACCCAGTTTTGCATCGGAGCCGCCGGCTACCCGGAAAAGCACTTCGAGGCTCCCAACTTGCAGGCCGACGTCGCCCGCCTCAAGCAGAAAGTCGACGCTGGAGCCGAGTACGTCGTTACCCAGATGTTCTTCGAGAACCAGCACTATTTCGAGTTCGTTGAGGAGTGTCGCCGCCAGGAGATCACGGTGCCCGTCATCCCCGGCGTCAAGGTTCTGGCGTCCCAGAGCCAGGTGGCCAGCATCCCTCGAACCTTTCATTGCGAGGTTCCCCCCGATCTGGCCGATGCGGTGATGAACGCACCCGAGGATCGGGCGTCCGACATCGGCGTCGAGTGGGCGATCGGCCAAACTCGGGAGCTGCTGGAGGCAGGGGTGCCATCGGTCCACTTCTACGTGATGCAGAGCGCCCGCCTCATCAACTCGGTGCTGGCCGAGCTCGATATCTAGCCGGCGGCCCTAACCGGGGGGACCTGCCGCCGCCACTTCAGCCGAGGCGTCCTCGGCGTGCAGGGCGAAGTTGTCCCGGAACATCGCGGCCAGCTTGGCGGCTTGGACATCGAAAGCCTCAGCGTCCTCCCACGTATCCCGCGGATTGAGTATCTCCTTGGGCACGCCCTCGATGGTTGTAGGCACTTCCAGCCCGAAGACCGGGTCGATGAAATACTCGGCATCGTCGAGCTCGCCCCGCAAAGCCGCATTCAGCATTGCCCTGGTATGCGGAATCTTGATGCGCTCACCCACCCCAAACGGTCCCCCGCTCCAGCCGGTGTTGATCATCCAGACCTTGGCGTCGTACTGGTCGATCTTGTCGCGAAGGACGTTGGCGTAGTACGAGGCCGCCAGCGGCAGGAAGGGCGCACCAAAGCAGGTCGAGAAAGTGGCCTCCGGATCGACGACTCCCCGCTCGGTGCCGGCCAGTTTCGAGGTGTAGCCGCTGATCAGGTAATACATCGCCTGTTCGCGAGACAACCGTGAGATTGGTGGCAGAACTCCGAAGGCATCGGCGCTCAGGTAGACGATGTTCGAGGCGTGGGGCCCGGTCAGGCTCGGCTCGACAATCGGCAGGTGGCTGAGCGGATAGGAGGTGCGGGTGTTCTCTGCCTTCGATCCGTCGTTGTAGTCGGGCTTGCGGGTCTCGGGGTTCAGGACCACATTCTCGAGGATCGTCCCGAACATGCCGGCCGCCCGGTAGATCAAAGGCTCATCTTCGATGCTGAGCCGGATGGTCTTGGCGTAAGACCCGCCTTCGATGTTGAAGACTCCGTCCTCTCCCCAACCGATCTCGTCGTCGCCGATCATCTTCCTCTCGGGGTCGGTGGCGAGCGTGGTCTTGCCGGTCCCGGACAGTCCGAAAATAACCGCTACGTCCTGGTTCTCGTTGCCGATGCTGGCCGAGGCATGCATGCTGAGAGCACCCGCCTTAGGCAGCAGCCAGTTCATCACCGAGAAGACGGACTTCTTGACTTCACCGGCATACTTGCTGCCACCGATCAGCAGAATCTTCTTGACGAAGCTGACACAAACGAATACCTCGCTGCGGGTGCCATCGCGCTCGGGGACCGCCTCGAAGAAGGGGGCGTGCACAACGTTGAAGTCCGCCAGGAATGGCTCGGCCTCGTCCTGGCCATGGGCAAAGTGCTCGGGAAGAATGAACATGTTGCGGGCAAATAGGGCGTGCCAGGCGCTCTCGGTCACTACCCGGACACCGAGCCGGTAGTTGAGATCGGAGCCTGCGTAGTTGTCCTGCACATACAGGGCGTCCCGGCTCGACAGGTACTCGGCCACCCGGCTATAGAGTCGCTCGAACACCTCGGGCTCCATCGGCTGGTTGAAGCCACCCCAGGCGATCTCGCCCTCGGTCTCGGCTTCACGGACCATGAACTTGTCCTTGGGGCTCCGGCCCGAGTACGGAACGGTGTCAACGACCAGCTGGCCTTCGGCGGCTACTTCTCCGAGACCGGCCTTGATGGTGTGCTCGTAGAGCACAGGCACGGACGTATTCCGGAAGACCTCACCGGACGGCGTGATGCCGAGTTCGTCGAGATTTGGCATGTCGAATACCTCTGTTGGCGGTTGGCTTTGAAGCCTATCCCGGTTGCTCCGCCGCCCTGGCAACCTGAATCGCCCCCCAAACCCGGGATGGAGTCAATGGCATGTCGAGGTGGGTGACCCCCCACGGAGCCAGCGCGTCCAGCACCGCGTTGACAATGGCGGGTGGCGCGCCGATACAGCCGGACTCTCCGGCCCCCTTGGCCCCGAGGGCGTTTGAGGGGGCGGGATGAAGCAGGCGGTCGGTGACGATTTCCACGTGATTGGTTGCCACCGGCACCGCGTAGTCCATGAAGGACGACGTCATTAGCTGCCCGTCGGGCGAATACTCGACCCCCTCGAGGAGCGCCTGGGCGATGCCCTGCGCCAGCGACCCGTGCACCTGGCCCTCCACCAGCATCGGATTTATCACATTGCCGAAGTCGTCGACTGCCACCAGCTTCTGGAGCTGCACAGCACCGGTCTCGACGTCGACCTCGACGACGGCTGCCACTGCCCCGTACGGGAATGTCTGCGCTCCCGGGACGTACCACTCCTCCGCCGACAGTGACTCCTCCGCCCTCGCCACCAGGTCGGGCCAGGAGAGGAGCAGGCCCGGCTGGCCGGAGACCGAGACGCCCTCATCTCCGATCACCAGATCGGCGGCATTGGCCTCTATCAGGTCGGCGGCTACTTGCTTGGTCTTCTCGGCCAGCGCCCGGCCGGTTCTGAGCACCGCCGAACCGCCGATCATCGTCGATCTACTGGCGGCGGTACCGGTCCCCCGCGCGATCCTGGACGTGTCACCGGCAACCAGGCGTACCCGGCCGGGCGAGATGCCGAACGCCTCGGCTGCGATCTGGGGCCAGACCGTCTCGTGGCCCTGCCCGGAGGACATGGAGCCGGTGCGCACCTCGAGAATTCCGTCGGATGTCATCTCGACTCGGGCGAACTCGCCGGTGTCGACCGCCCCACCAGCTCGCTCGATGAAGGCCGCCACCCCCAGGCCGATCGGATTCAGCCCCGACTCGAGCCGCTCCTTTTGCCTAACTCTCACCGCGGCGGCGTCAACCAGTTCCTCAGCCCGGTCGAGAGCGGCCGAGTAGTCCCCGCTGTCGTACAGCGCTCCCGTTTGACTTCGATGCGGCAGCGAGGTGATGACATTCCGGCGCCGGACTTCGAACGGATCCATTCCCAGTGACCGGGCGAAGGCATCGATCGCTCGTTCGATGGCATAGGCCGCCTCGGGCCGGCCGGCTCCCCGATAGGAACCAACCGGAGCCAGGTTGGTGACCACCGTCTGCGAGGAGATATCCACGAACGGAATGTCGTACAAACCGGTCGCTACGTAGCGGGTGAAACTCGGGATCCGGGCCGCATTGTGTGGATAGGCGCCGGCGTCGGCCAGGATCTCGACTCGCGCAGACAAGAGTCGTCCCTCCGAGTCACCGCCGAGAGTCACCCGATGATGATGGCCCCGGCCGTGGGTGCCGGTCAGGAAGTGCTCCCGCCGGGTCTGGGTCCACTCAACCGGCGAGCCAAGCTTGTGAGCTGCGGAAGCCACCGCCACGTACTCGGGGAACTCCATCCCTTTCATACCGAACGCCCCGCCCACATCCGGGACGATTACCCGCACCCGGCTCTGATCCAGCCCGAGGTGAGAGGCCAGTGTGTCCCGCAGAGCGTGGGGACGCTGGTGGCCGGCAAAGACGGTGAGGCCGTCGCCGTCTGGCACGGCCAGGATGGCGAGCGGCTCCATCGGATTGGGCACGAGCCTCCCGTTCACCACCGAGATAGAGACCTCGTGCTCAACCGCCGGTGGATCCCCCGGCGTCTTGAAGGCCCACGACTCCGCGACATTGCTGCCGGCGGCCTCATGAATGACGACGTCCCCGTCGATGGCCTCCCGGGCCGACGCCACGACCGTCAATGGCTCGTAGTCCACCCAGGCCATCATCGCGGCGTCGACGGCCAATTCCTTCGTCGCAGCCACGACCATGGCGACTGCTTCGCCGGCATATCGAATTGCGTCCCGAGCCAGGATCGGTCGATCCATACCCTCGCAATCGACCGGAGGTGAAGCGCTTCCGAAGTCGGCGACCTCCAGGTCATCAGCCGTGAAGACGGCGGACACTCCGGCCGCCCCCCGGGCTTCATCAGCGTCTATCGAAAGCACCCGGGCGTGCGCCTCGGGGCTGCGGACAAACTCTGCGTACAGCACCGGACCGGCCACCTCGCCCGACAACGAAATGTCGGAGACGAAGCGGGCGGAACCCGTGATGAAGCGGTCGTCCTCTACCCGGGCCCGGGACGAGGGAGCAACCGGTGGTGAAGACGACGGGGCAGTCACGTTCCCTCCGTGAGCGGTGGCTAGCCGAATCCTACGATGGAGTCCTTGCTCTCCCGTCGCATCGACTTTGCCCGCAGAGCCTGCCTCCCGTCCGATTACGATCACGCGATGCAGCCAAGCACGATGCAGGCCATGGTGATTGAGGAGCATGGCGGGCCGCTCGTCCTCCGTGAGCTCCCTGTTCCAGAGCCCGGCCCCGGCGAGGTCCTGCTTCGGGTCAAGGCCTGTGCGGTCGACCGGTTCGATCTCGCAATTCGGAAGGGCAGCCGGGAGCGGGCAACTCTCCCGCACATTCTCGGTCACGAGATCTCGGGACAGATTGCGGCGGTCGGCCCAGACGTCACGGACTGGACCGGTGGAGAGCGAGTGGCCAGTTCCCTCTATCTAGTGTGTGGCCGCTGCCGCTGGTGCCTGCGGGGAAGAGAGACGATTTGCGAGCGCTTTGGCGGTCACGTCGGCGTCGCCATCCCGGGCGGCTATGCCCAATTCACCGTGCTCCCTGCGCGCAACCTGGTGCAACTGCCCGAGTCGATCGACTATCCCGCCGGTTCGATTCTGGCCAATGCGATCGGCACCCCCTTCCACGCCCTGGTAGCCCGCATGCAGATCCGTCCCGGCGACCGCCTGGTCGTCACCGGGGCAGGCGGAGGCGTCGGAGTGCACGCCGTCCAGCTGGGACGAATGCTGGGCGCCTCGGTAATGGGGGTCGATCAGGGTGAGGACAAGCTGAAGGCGATCGTGGCCCAGGGGGCCGAGGCCGCCGTCGATTCGGCGTCCGAAGACCTCGGCGCCGCCATCGCCGACTGGACGGGCGGCCGGGGTGCCGATGGCGTGCTCGAGTTGGTAGGGGCGGCCACCATGCCGATGACACTGCCCGGCCTGGCCAAAGGAGGACGGATGGTGGTGGTGGGCTCTCACACCGGGGACGGGTTCAGCTTCGACCCCGGCCTCCTCTTCCGCAACGAGTGGGAGATCCTCGGGTCCCGCAATGTGGGAGTCGACGAACTGGCAACTGTGGTCGACCTGGTGGCAGCCGACAAGCTGTCACCGGTCGTGGCCGGAACCTATCCGCTCTCCGCAGCCGAAGACCTCCAGGCGCGGGTAGCAGCCGGGCAGGTCATCGGTCGTGATGTCCTGGTGCCGTGATGCCGGTGATCGACAGAACTTGAGCGCTCTGCGGCCACCACACCCACCTGAGGTTCTGGCGATCTGCCGGCCCGCTGCGGAGTTGAGCCGGTAGGCTTCCCGCCTCACCCACCCGAAGAGAGGACCGAAAGTGACGACATACGACCGCCGGATTGGATGGGCCGGGACCGGGCGCATGGGCTACGCGCTCGTCGAGCGGCTCCTGGCTGCCGGATGTGACGTCTCTGTCTACAACCGGACCAGGTCGAAGGCAGAACCTCTGGCCGCACTTGGAGCCACCGTGGTGGATACGCCGGCGGATCTGGCCGATCGCGACATTGTGTTCACGATCGTCGCCGGGTCGGCCGACCTGGTTGAAGTCGTGACCGGGCCGAATGGCATCCTGTCCCGCCCGGGTGTCGCTCCTGAGATCATCGTCGACTCCACCACCGTCTCTACCGGCGCCGGCGAGCAGGTGCGTTCGGCGGCTGAGGACGTCGGGACTGCGGTCGTGGCGGCTCCGGTCAGCGGCAATCCGAGCGTGGTCCGTTCCGGCCGACTCACTTCGGTCGCCTCCGGTCCTGCCGAGGCCTTCGAGGCAGCCAGGCCCTATCTCGAGTTGTACGGGACCACGGTTACGTACGTCGGCGAAGGGGAAGTGGCCCGCCTCGTGAAGATCTGCCACAACCTGTTGCTAGGAGTGGTCACCCAGACCCTGGCCGAGATCACGGTCCTGGCCGAAAAGGCCGGCGTTGCCCGGAGCGATTTCATGGCCTTCATCAACCAGAGCGTGATGGGATCAACCTTCAGTCGCTACAAGACCCCGGCCATCGTCAATCTCGACTGGACCCCCACTTTCACCGGCCATCTGCTGCGCAAAGACTTCGAGCTGGGCCTCTACGAAGGCAGGGAACGCAACGTACCCCTCCCCACAGCGGCACTCGTGCATCAGATCGTCATGGAGGGCATCGGCAGGGGCCTCGGCGACATCGACTTCTCCGCAT
>JBPCTX010000094.1:0-5876 GCA_051011455.1 Acidimicrobiia bacterium
GCCATGGTCTGCCATCGAATCGCAGGGTCACCCTGCAACAGCCAGTCGGTCACGTCCATCAATGCTCACCCAGCCCGGCGTCAAGGGAGCCGACACACCTGCTCTGCCGGCGCAAGCGCCTCGGCCGCGTCGCCGTTCCTGGCTGCGAGTTCAACGTGGGGATGGCCAGCATCTGGGCACGCTAGCGCTGCTCGGTATAGGTCGGGAAGCGGAAACGTGCCGGTCGGTTGTTGTAGGTCTGGCGATAGGCGAGGCCTAATCGGCCACCGGCGACTCGCCGCCCTCCAA
This sequence comes from Acidimicrobiia bacterium, assembly GCA_051011455.1. GTDB lineage: Bacteria > Actinomycetota > Acidimicrobiia > Spongiisociales > SHLN01 > SHLN01. Next base: position 289 of record JBPCTX010000094.1, read on the forward strand.
CTCGGCTATTGCTTTGGCCAAGCGCTTCGCCCGCGTGTCTTCGCGTTTGGCTGAGTACAACGAATAGAGGACCGAGCGCTTGGCCGGCTTCGAGAGCGCTTCGTAGGCCTCTCTTGCAGGTTTGGACCTCCGGAGGGCCGCCTCCAATTCCGGGGGGACGATGAGAGCGTCGACCGGCTCGAGCAGCGACCATGCACCGTTCTTCTTGGCGACATCGACTGCCCGTAATCCTGCGTCGGTCATCAGCCCGGCCTCAATGAGGTCGGCTATGTGCTGCTTGTTGACCTTCGACCACACACTTCGAGGTTTGCGCGGCGTGAAGATCTGCTTGTAGCGCTCGTCGTCGATCGGCTTGACCTTGCTGTCGATCCAACCAAAGCACAGCGCCTCTCGTACCGCATCCTCCCAGCTGAGCCGGCGTCTGCCGGTTGACGCCCGGTAGTAGATCAGCCACACGCCGTCGCTGTTCGCGTGGTTCCTTTGCAGCCAGGAGCGCCATCCAGCCCGCGTCTTGGGATGGACCTCGCGTAGCCCGGAGTCGAACGAAGACATCTTTAGCTCAGGTCTAGCGGCCCGCTAGGGACCAACAGGGGGCGCGGAAGGCCGGTCGGCGTCAAACTCGCCTCGAAGGGCCCGATTGGCTGGCGTCTACGGGGAAGTGGCGGCGTACCCCGACCATGGCGGTGCCGTCCCATTCGGCGATCACGGTTCCGTCCCACACGGCCTGCACAGTAATCGGTGGTGGCAAACGCAGAGCGAGGCTGCCGTAGCTTTACATAACGTGGATTATGGGCGGAACTACATCCAGCCCGGAGGCGGCTAGCCTGCGCCTCCATGGACGACGACTGCACCCATATATCCGATCCGCCCCCTTCGGTGACCCCTACCGGCGAGGGATGCGAGGAATGCCTCCAGATTGGCTCCTCATGGGTCCACCTCCGGGTATGCGTTCACTGCGGTCATGTCGGGTGCTGCGACCAGTCGCCCAATCGCCACTCCCGCGGTCACTACGGCGAACACCCCGAGCACATGCTGATTCGGAGTTTCGAGCCCGGTGAGGCCTGGTGGTACTGCTGGGCCGATGACTTCGCATTCGAGTTGGAGGGCGTCGGCCCGCTCAAGCCCGAATAGCCCAATCCCGCCACTCGTGGCCGAGGGCTCAACATCGGGCCTAATACGTCACTGTGACGTAAGTAGGCGCTAGGAGTCGACCCAGACGATGTCGGGCTCACTCCTGTTCGTGGCCGGAGCCGGCCCGGTCGGCCAACCGAGGTAGATCAGCGCCACGATCTCGGTGTCGGCGTCGAAGCCACAGAGGCGCCTGGCCTCCGGCAGTCGGGTGGCTGCCCCGGTCGCCCAGTAAGAGGCCAGGCCGGCAGCCGTCGCAGCCAGGAGCAGGTTTTGCACCGCCGCGGCCACAGCATCGCGATCCTCAAGGTGACGAATCGCATCGCGGTCCGCAATACAACCGACTCCCACGATCACCGGCGCCCGCAGGTACTTGATGCGCGCCTTCTCCAGACGGGCCGGGTCGTCGACCCCCCGCCGTGCGAGGTCTGCCGCCACGATCTCACCGAGTGCAGTTCGGGCGGATCCGGTGAGGGCGGCGAACCGCCAGGGCTCGGTCAACTTGTGGTTGGGTGCCCAGGTCCCCGCCTCACACAGCCGCTCAACCAGGGCCGGGGCCACAGGCCGGGCCGGGTCGATACGCAGGTTGGTGCGCCGCCCCTTGATCAGGGTCAGGGCTTCGAGAAGAGCAGCTTCGGTCCGGTCCATCGGCAGAATCTAGGCCCCTCCCCTACCGGTGGCCGATGATTAGTGTTGCCAGCGTGCCGGACGATTGGTCGGAGGGCGTTGAATGAGCAGGCCGTTTTGGCTGCTGCGGAGATTGGTGGTTGCCGCCCTCGGCAGCCTCATCATCCTGATCGGGATCGCCCTGCTCTTCCTGCCGGGACCGGGAACGGTGGTCATAATCGCCGGTCTGGCCATGCTGGGCCGCGAGTTCGAGCGGCCGCGGCGCTGGGTCCACTCACTACGTGAGCGGGCCCGGACTGCGCTCAATCGCTAGGCGAAGCTAGGCCGATCCCAGGGCTCTCGGCTCAACCCGGAATGCTCTGGCCTCCTGCGTCGCCTGATAGAGCACCTGGAACGCCTCCGTGTACTCCCGCAGACCCGGCTTGTCGCCCAGGTCCTGCTCGGCATCCTCGATCGCCGCCTCCAGCCGATACAGCTGATCATGCCAGGCGTCGAACTGGTCTCGCCCGAGCAACACCTCGTCGGCGCCTATGCCCTGGACGGCCGCCAGCTTCCGGGCCTCATAGTGGCGTTGGCGGTGGGAGCGCTTGCAGAAGCGCCGCGGCCTGCCCGGCCCGGCCCGGGCCGGTATTGCCGCCGCGCACCATTGACAGCGGGGAGACTCAGCTAGTTCCGTCACAGTGATGATTCTAGGCGGTGGGCCTCTCCGGGTAACGTCATGCCATGCTTCATCCCGCCCTGGAAGATGCGATCGAGTCGCTCCGCACCACCTGGCGGCACTACGACGACCTGACCAGACGGAGGGCCGAGCACCGGATTCGAGCCTCCGCTCGCGCAAGCCTCGATACCGAGCGACTCAGGGTCTACCGCCTGCGCCGGGGATTGCACCCCGAGGCCCGCGAGTTGGAGGAGGTCGTTGTCAGCTCGCAATGCCCGTCTCTCGGTGCGCCGGTCTTCATACGCCGTGCCGACATGCTTGACGAGTCGGGATCCTTTGCCTGCCCGTGCGGCGCGGTTGTCGAGGGCATGGCGGCCGGGCGCTAGGTCAGACGACGTCCCGACGGTTGACGGCAATCAGTCCAAGGGCGGCCGGGACCAGGGCCCACATAGCGATGGCTGCGATCGCCGCTCCGACGCCTACGGTGTTCTCGACTCCGGAGACGACGTTGGCAAGGGTGTTGGGTACCCAGGAGGCGGCTTCGCTGACCATTTGCACCGCCAGCGGCGGCAAGATGACAAGCAGGAGGATGGTGCCGGTGACCGCGCCGCCGGTATTGCGGACCAGGGCGCCGATCCCGGCGCCGAGGACGGCTCCGGCGCCGCCGGCGACGGTGGACGCCGCGAGGATCTGAGTCAGATCGGTGGCGGAGACCATGAAACCGTAGTCAGTCCCGGTGAGAGCTGCTGCTACGGAACCCGCGCTGACTCCTGCTCCTACGAGTCCGAGCACACTTCCGGCGGCAAACGCCGCGGCGAGTTGGGCCAGGACTGCTCGGGACCGCCGCGGCGTGGTCAGGAAAGTGAGAACGACGGTGCCGTGCCCGTATTCGCGGGCCACTGCGATTGCACCGAATAGTCCGGCAATCACGAGGGCGTTGGCGGCGAATGCAAAAAGCGATTGCTGGTCTGCCGCGGTGGAGATGAAGGTCTTGCTGCCGTCCATATCGGTACCGAAGGCCACTGCGGTGGCGGTCGCCGCACCAATCAGTACGAGAACGATGAGAAAGGCCAGGGGCATCTTTGTGCTCGTCAACTTGCGAAGCTCGGCCCGCACGATTCGAAGCCAGTTCATTCTTCCTCCTTGAGGCTGGACGGGTTCGTGGTGCCATCGGTATCTCCGGTCCAGGCGAAGAAGCGATCCTCTAGCGAGTCGGTGTGGCGGGACAATTCATGCAGAGCGATGCCGGCGCCGAAGGCCTGTTCCCCGATTGAGTCGAGGGAAAGGCTGCGGACCACCAGGGTGCCGGGCTGTGTGGACTCGACGATGCCACCGGCCGCTTCCAGAGCTAGTTGAAGTGCCTCCGGCGATGCAGTCCGAACCAGCGATGCTGATTGCCGCAGCTCTGTCAGTGACCCCTGGGTCACCAATCGGCCTTCGGCGATGACGACGACATCGTCGGCGAGTTGCTCCACCTCGCCAAGTAGATGGCTGGAGACGAAGACCGTATTGCCGGCGGCAGCCCGCGACCGCAGCAAGTTGCGCAGCATCCGGACTCCCTGCGGATCCAGGCCATTGCCGGGCTCATCAAGGATGAGGACCGGTGGGTCGCACAGCAGAGCAGCGGCCAGCCCGAGCCGTTGTTTCATGCCGAGCGAGTACGCCCCGGCCCGCCGGTTGGCGGCTGCACCGAGATCCACGAGCTCGAGGACCTCGTCTACCCTCTCTACCGGAGTACTGGTGGCGTCGGCCAGAATCCGGAGGTGGTTTCGTCCACTTCGGCCGGGATGGAACGCATCGGACTCGACGCTGGCCCCGACGGTTCCGGTGGGATCGGGGAGATCGCCGTAGGCGGAGCCGCCGATGGTGGCCCGACCGCTGGTTGGAGCGGCCAGGCCGAGCAGTACTTTCATGGTCGTGGACTTGCCCGCTCCGTTCGGGCCGAGGAAGCCGGTGACCCGTCCGGGCTTGACGACAAAGGACAGGTCGTCGACCGCGGCGGCCCCGCCGTAGCTCTTGGTGACCTGCTCAACGGAGATTGGGTATGAACGGGCCGCTGGGCCGGGTTTCTGGTCGGATGGGTGCTGCATTTCCGCTCCTTGGTACGTGCTCTCAACGTAGGTAGCGGGGAGTCGGATGTCTCCCGGCAACGGGCGGATTATCGACTCAGCCGTTTGGGGGAAGCTGTCGGGCGCCGGGCGTCCGCATGCCCGCCAAAGGGAGGAGTGGGATCAGAGACCGATGTCGGTGTCGCCGGGTTTGACCAGGCCGCTCTCATAGGCGAACGCGACCGCCTGAGCTCGATTGTTGAGTCCGAGCTTTGTGAGGATGCTGGAGACATGTGACTTGACAGTTGCAGCTCCTACGAACAACTCCTCCGCAATCTGGATGTTGCTCGATCCGGCCGCCACCGCCATGAGGACCTCGCGTTCCCTGGCGGTGAGCCGGTTGAGACGAGACACCACTGATGAGTCGAAGGAGGGCGGTGCCGCGAACCGGCTGATCAGCCTTCTTGTGACCGATGGGGCCAGTAGCGCTCCCCCATCGGCCACGGTGCGAACGGCGGCCACCAGGTGCTCGGGCGAGATGTCTTTGAGCACGAATCCGCTGGCTCCTGCTCGTAGGGCTCGGTAGACGTACTCGTCGGGATCGAAGGTGGTGAGGATCACTACCCGCACGGGCCAATCGGCTGCGTCGACGATGGCTTCAGTGGCAGCAAGGCCATCCATCTCCGGCATACGGATATCCATCAGGATCACATCCGGTCGATGGGTACGGGCGATCTCGATGGCGGCCGCGCCGTCGCCGGCTTCGGCCACAACCTCGATGTCATCTTGAAGATCGAGCATCACTGCGAAACCACTGCGAACCAGAACCTGATCGTCGACGACGGCAACTCTGATGCTCACTGGTCTCCGATCGGCAAGCGTGCTCTGACCCGGAAGCCGCCCTCGGGCCGTGGCCCGGCCTCGAAGGTGCCGCCCAGCAAAATAGCGCGCTCCTTCATTCCCCCGATCCCCCGGCCTGATCTTGGCAACTCGCGCGCCGCCGACCCCGAGTCGCTCACCTCAATGTCGAGGTAGCCGTCGGATCCTTCGATCCGCACTTGGGTCGCTGCCTCCAGGCCCCCGTGTTTGAGAACGTTGGTGAGTGCCTCCTGCACAATCCGGTAGGC
>JBPCTX010000095.1:0-9077 GCA_051011455.1 Acidimicrobiia bacterium
AGCGGGAAGACTCACTGGCACCAGAGTCGAGAGACATCTGTCGACTCGCGTGGCCGGTGGCCCGTCCCAGGATCTTCGGGAAACGGGAACCGGGCTACAGGGCCGGGACTACGTCGCCTCCCATGCACAGACGAGTTGCGAAGCAACTCGGCAGGAACGCGAAGCGTTCCCCAACTCGCAAGGAACTCGAAGCGTTCCCGGCTATTTCTGTAGTTTGGCGGCGGCTTCAGCGGGGTAGCGATCACCGGCAACGGCCGCGGCCTCGAAGACGGCCCGCAGGGCTTCCAACTGGTCGGCGGTAAGGGCGATGTCCCCGGCCGAGGCGTTCTCCTCGAGATGGATGATCCGCGTGGTGGACGGGATCGGGATTATGTAGTCGCCCTGGGCCAATACCCACGCCAGAGCTATTTGAGAAGGCGAGGCGCCGTGGGTAACAGCGAGATCCTGCAGAACCTGCAGCAGATCCTGATTCTGCTTGATCGCTTCGGATTGGAAGCGGGGATGGGCACGTCTGCGGTCGCTGGGATCGAGGTCCTCTTGATCCTTGATGGTTCCTGACAGGAAGCCGCGTCCCAATGGCGAGTACGCAACGAAGCCGATGCCCAACTCCTCGCAGAGCGGCAGCGTGTCATCCTCGACGAACCGGGTCCACAGCGAGTACTCCGTCTGGACGGCGGTGATAGGAAAGGTGGCGTGAGCCCGACGGATGGTGGCGGGGGCCGCCTCTGACAATCCGAGGAAGCGGACCTTGCCGGCGGCCACAAGCTCACCCATGGCGCCGACGGTCTCTTCGATCGGGACCTCGGGATCCACCCGATGCTGGTAGTAGAGATCGATCACCTCGATGCCGAGACGCTGCAGGCTGGCATCGCAGGCCTGTCGCACGTACTCGGGCGAGCCGTTGACCGTCCGGCCGTCGGCGGCGCCGGGGCGTTGACCGAACTTGGTGGCCATGAACACTTCTGAGCGCCGCGACCCCAGCACGCGACCAAAGAGCTGCTCATTGTGCCCTTTTCCATAGGCGTCGGCTGAGTCCAGATGGGTGACTCCAAGTTCGAGGGCGCGGGCGATGACTGGTATCGCGGCATCGTCGGCGGTGTCGTGATAGACCGAGCTCAGGGTCATGCCGCCCAACCCGATTGCCGACACTTCCGGACCGTTGGGGCCGAGCGTACGAGTGTTCATTTCTACCTTTCGGTGGCTAGCGGGACAGTCAAGCTGGGACGGACCGGGGTTGCCGTTGGATCAGACGCCGCCGATGCAGACGTACTTGGTTTCGAGATACTCGGCCAGGCCTTCGTGCGAGCCTTCGCGCCCGATTCCGGACTCCTTGACTCCACCGAACGGGCTGGTGACGGTAGAGATCAGGCCGGTGTTGGCCCCGACCATTCCGTACTCGAGACCTTCGCTGACCCGCCAGATTCGGGCGTTGTCACCGGCGTAGAAGTACGAAGCGAGGCCGAAAGGAGTGTCGTTGGCGAGCGCGATCCCCTCCTCCTCGGTCGTGAAGCGGTAGAGCGGGGCTACCGGCCCGAAGATCTCTTCCTGGGAGATCCGCATGTCGGGCTCGACGTCCGTGAGGACGGTCACCTCGTAGTAGGTGCGGCCGAGGGCGTGCCGTTTGCCGCCCGTCAGGGCATTCGCCCCCCGGGCAAGGGCGTCGTCGACCAGTTCTTGCACCTTGTCGATCGCCTGCTCATTCACCAGCGGACCAACCGCAGTTGACTCGTCGACGGCGGGACCGACCCGCAGTTCGGCAACCTTCTCGGCGAACTTCTTGGCGAACTCGTCGTAGACCCCGTCCTGTACAAAGATGCGGTTGGCGCAAAGGCAGGTTTGGCCGTTGTTGCGGTATTTCGATGCAATCGCCCCCGCCACCGCGGCATCGATATCGGCATCGTCGAAGACCAGGAAGGGAGCGTTTCCTCCCAGCTCCATGGAGACGTTCTTGACCGTGGCGGCGGCTTTGGCAAGCAGCATCTTGCCCGTGGCGGTGGACCCTGTGAAGGACAGCTTGCGGACTAGCGGGTTGCCGGTCAGTTCGTCTCCGACTGGGCCCGGGTGGTTGGTGGGGAGCAGGTTGAGAGCTCCGGCCGGTACCCCCGCCCGGGCGGCCAACTCGGTGGCGGCGAGAGCGGTCAACGGCGCATCCTCGGGTGGTTTGACAACGACGGTGCACCCGGCCGCAAGCGCCGGCGCCACCTTGCGGGTAATCATCGCCAACGGGAAGTTCCACGGCGTGATCGCCGCCACCACGCCGACCGGCTGCTTCAGCGCCATGAGCCGCTTGGTGGGGTCATGGGTAGGGATGACCTCCCCATACGCCCGCCGGGCTTCCTCCGAGAACCACTCAACGAACGAGGCGCCAAAGGCGGCCTCCCCACGAGCCTCGGTGATCGGCTTTCCCATCTCGTTTGCCATCAATTGGGCAAGATCTTCTGTGTTCTCGATGATCAACTCGTACCAGCGACGCAGGATGTCAGATCGCTCCTTGGCCGTCCGATCTCGCCAGGTAGGAAACGCCGCGTCGGCCGCCCGGATCGCCCGGCGAGTCTCCTCGGCTCCAACGTCGGCCACCAGGCCGAGCGGTTCGCCGTTGGCCGGATTCCGCACCTCGAATGTGCCGCCCGAGTCGGCGTCCACCCACTCACCGTCAATGAAGGCCCGGGCCTTGAGCAGAGTCGGGTCGTTCAGTTCCATGATGGTCCTCCGTGGGTGGGGGAGAACATAACGCGCGCTGGCTCGCAACCTGGAGAACCTGTCGTGTTGCGCCCAAGCGCTAAGCCCTCTCAGCCGGTGGGCTCTGGGCCCTCGTCGTCGATCGGGACACTGATGACCGGCCGATCAGTGGCCATCAAGACATCCTGCAGGTTGCTACCCAGTAGGAACTTTCCCACCCGGGATCGCCTTCGCAGTCCGATGACAATCAACCCGCAGTCTTCATCAGCCGCCACGCGGCCTATCTCTTCTGCCGGATCTCCCCACCGGGTGACGGCTCGCACCGAAGGCAAGCCTGATCCAGCGGCCGTGGCCGCCGCTTCGGTCAACTCGGTCAGGTCCCGCACAGTCTCTTCGACCATGACGTCCACGTAGTTGCTCGGCGGCGGCAATAGCTCGCGATCCTTCTGCTCATCCTCGGAGATGGAATGGAAGACGACCAACTCCGCGCCGGTCTTCTGCGCTAGTTCGACGGCAAAGCGGAGTGGCGCTCCGGCCCGGTCTTCCCTGTCAATGGCTACCAGGATTCTTTCGAATGTCCTCAAGGTGACCCTCCACCGGAAACGCTACCGCAGGGTCCGGTCCACCATATCGGGCTCAGCCCGGCAGGACTCGCTCGACAATGCCTCGAACGTACCGGGCCTGGCCGGCATGCTGGATATTGTCGCTGATGACGCTCACCAGCCGTACTCCGACCGACACCGGCGGGTCGTAGGAGTCGTCGACGATCCTGTCGAGCTCGTCGACGTCGACGCCGGCCAGGTATTCGAGCGTGCGACCGAGCACTGCCTCGTGGTATCCGCCGAGTGATGCAAGTTCGTCCGGCATGACACCAGCGACCTGCTCGGACGTGTGGCCGTAGCCGGTGTTGTCCGCCGCGGGGTCGGTCCCAAAGCGCGTGTTCCAACCACCGCTGAGCCACTCCTGTTCGTGGCCGGCGATCTCCGCCACGTGATCATCCTGCACCCTGGTGAGGTGCCAGACCAGCCAGGCGATGGAGTTGGCATCAGGATCCGGACGGTAGGCGGCCTCATCACGACTCAGATTCTCGACCGCAACATTCACCGACTCGGAGATCCTGGTGAAGGCGTCCGATAGCAACTCTCTCGATTTCATCAGTGTCCTTTCACACGACCGGGTTGCGGAGCGTACCTATCTCATCCACCGATACCTCGACCAGGTCGCCGCTGGAGAGAAACCGGCTCGGCTCAAACGACATGCCGGTTCCGTACGGGGTCCCGGTGGCAATGATGTCCCCCGGCTGCAGCGTTATCGCCTCGGACAGAGTCGCAATCAGGGTTGGTATGTCGAAGATGAGGTCGGCCAGCGGGGCTTCCTGGCGGAGTTCACCATTCACGTGAGTGCGCAGCACAGTCGATGGAAGGTCGGCGATCTCGTCGCGGGTGATGAGGGTCGGGCCCATTGGACAGAATGTGTCGACGCTCTTGCCGATGAAGAACTGCACGTGGCGTTGTTGCAGGTGGCGAGCGGTGACGTCGTTGACCAGCGTGTAGCCGAAGACGTGGTCGTAGGCCTCGTCGGGTGGGATGCCGCGGCCTCCCGGCCCGATTACCACCGCCAACTCACCCTCGTAGTCGACGCTCGACGTCGGATCGTTTGTTGCGACGATCTCGTCGTACGGGCCGACTATCGAAGTGACCGCCTTCGTGAAGATGATGGGCTCGTCGGGAAGCACCTTCTTCTCAGACGCATCAAAGCCGGCAGCTGAGAACTCACGAGCGTGGTCGACGTAGTTGCGCCCCACGCACATGACATTGTTGGGCGGGTGGGGGAGTGGCGCGTGCAGGTGAACGGAGTCGAGCGGAACGCCGTCGGCTGCACTAACGGCGTCGGAGAGCCCGGCCAGGTTCTCGGCTCCCGCCCTGACGATGTCCAACACACCGGGGCCGGCACCGAGGGCGGCCAGGTCCACAACCGAGTCGCCCCGGAGCGCGCCTGCCCTGGGACCGGACGCGTCCGAAAAGGTAACCAGCTTCACGAGTCCTCCAGAACGGAAAGGAGCATCCTATAACCCGGCGCGAGGTGGTCCTGGCATCAGACTGGCCGGTTGCGACGGGCCGGGGCACTACCGGCCGAGTAGCGAGAACAGCCTGGCGTCCAGCTCTTCGTGGGCCCGGGCCTCGACCTCTGCGGCAGCCTCTCCAAAGAGTGAGCGTTCTGCGACTGTGAGGTCTTCGAACTGAACGCCTTCGGACTCCAGTCTGTCCCGGAGTTCCAGCTCCGTGGCAGCTGCCAGGGACCGCTGGAATCTGATGGCCGACCGGACGGCCTCGAAGACCACTGCCCGAACATCCTTCGGCCAGATGTCGACCTGGGCCGGGTCGGCGTAGAGGCCTCTCGCCCCGTACAGATGACCCGTCATGGTGACGTGCCTGTGCACCTTGTCCACCCCGTACGCCACGGTGTTGGCGAGGGGATTCTCCTGTGCATCTACTTCCCCGGCCGCGATCAGAGAGATCCCTGTCTTCAGTTCAACCGGCACCGCCCGCCCGCCCCAGGACTCGATCATCGCTTCGTGATAGCGGTTCGGCTGGAGCCGAACGCTCATGCCCGCACAATCCTCCGGGGTACGGACCGGGCGCAGCCGGTTTGTGAGATGGCGAAAACCGTTGTCCCAGTAGCCGAGCACTGCGAGGCCTGTGCGGCTCTCAGTCGCTGCCGTGAGGGCATCGCCGAGAGGCCCGTCGAGGGCGGCGTGGGCGGCCGGCAGAGAATCAAACAGAAAGGGAACTTCGAGGACGTTGAGCTCCGGAACCCGCGTCCCGAGGTAGCTGGTGGAGAAATAGCAGAGCGTCAACTCACCCGCTTCGACCATGTTGAGCAGGTCGGGGGCAGGTCGGCCCTCGTCCAGGATGTTCCACATCACATCGACCGCGACCTCTTCTCCCAATTGGTGAGCGACCTGGTCACGGAAGTGGGCCACGGCTCGGCTATGACTGCTGTCCTCTGGTGAGTAGCCACCGATTCGAATCGAAGTGGTCATCTGGCGCAGACGCTAGCCGGAGCGGTTGCGCCCGTCCTGGGGCAGGCGCGCCATAATCACTCGACCACGACAGAGGAGGATCCGCCGTGACGGTATCGGTGTTCGCGAGCTTCCATCCCCGCCCCGAAGCTACCGCCGAGTTTCTGGAGGTGATGCAGGTAATGGTGGAGGAGACCCGGCAGGAGGCCGGCTGCTTGCGCTATGACCTGTTCGCGGCCGGAGGGGAGGGGAGTGGCTTTCACCTCTTCGAGACCTATGCCGACTCGGCCGCGCTGAATGTCCATCGAGAGAGCGACCACTACAAGGAATACCGCCGGCGCGCTCCGGATCTCCTGTCGGGCCCGATCGGGGTAATCGTTCTAGACCCGGTCGACGCTCAACCCTGAGAAGCGGCGCTACCGTACGCCGCCAATCGGACAGGAACTGTGCAGGAAGTCATTGCTCTCGACGGTGTTTCGGTCATCCGCAACGGCCGTCATCTCCTCAGGCGCGTCGACTGGCGTGTGCAAAGCCATGAGCGCTGGGTTGTCCTAGGCCCGAATGGAGCCGGCAAGACGACGATGCTGCAGGTGGCCTCCACTTACATCACGCCCAGCCGGGGAACGGTGCGCCTATTGGATGTTGAACACGGAAAAGGCGATGTACGCGACCTGCGGCGGAGGGTGGGTTACGCCGGGGCCGGGTTGACCGACATGGTCCGCGGCTACCTGCCTGCTCTGGAGATAGTTGTCACAGGCAAGCACGCGGCCTTCGTCGACTCCCGGTGGCACGACTACGACTCCTCAGATTGGGAGACGGCCAGATCCCGGCTGGCGCAACTCCAGGCCGAGCACCTGGCCGATCGCAAGTTCGACACGCTGTCGGCCGGGGAGAAGCAACGAGTCCTGATCGCACGCAGTCTCATGACCGAGCCTGAAGTCTTGCTGCTCGACGAGGCGACAACCGGCCTTGACCTGGGAGCGCGGGAGCGGTTGGTGGCCTCCTTGTCTGATCTGGCGTTTGATCCCAGCGGGCCTTCAGTGGTGCTGGTCACCCACCATGTCGAAGAGATTCCTCCGGGCTATGACCACATTCTGATGTTGTCCCAGGGAGAGGTGCTGGCAGATGGCCCGATTGCCGACACCCTGACCAGCGAGGCCCTCTCCGAGTGCTTCCAATTGACATTGCGGCTGCAACACCATGAGGATCGCTTCCGGGCATGGTCGCCGGCGAGGAGAGAACAATGAAAGCAGTACAGGTTGTTGGGCCATCCCAGCTGGAAGTCGTGGACATCCCGGTTCCCAACTCGGACGGGCAGGCCCTGATCCGGGTGCACCGGGCCGGTGTGTGCGGCACCGACGTCAAGGTCTTCAAGGGGCAGATTCCGGGACCGCGGCCGCTGGTGATGGGTCACGAGATGGTCGGCACCGTGGTCGAAGCCGGGCCGCGCGGGCTGGTCCCGGAAGGGGCGAGAGTTCTGATCGACCCGGCGACTTCCTGCGGCTACTGCGATGTCTGTCGCCGCAGTCTTCCCCACCTGTGTCGGAATGGTGGCTTGCTGGGTCGCGATAGCGATGGCGTGTTCTCCGAGTTCGTGGTGGCGCCGGAGGAGAAGCTGCACGTGATTCCGGATACCGTTTCTGAAGAGGCTGCTTCGGTCTTGCAGGTACTCGGCACTTGTGTCCACGCTCAGCGGGCGGTCTCGGTCTTTCCAACCGACTCCGTGGCTGTCATCGGCCTGGGGGTGTCGGGATTGCTTCATGTCCAGCTACTGGTGGCCCGTGGAATCACCCGCCTATTGGGCACCACTCGTTCCCAGTGGAAACTGGACCTTGCCTCGCAGTTCGGTGCGGCTGCGACGGCCAAGCCGGATGAGGCCGCGGCCGTCCTGGCGGAAATGTCGGGCGGAAAGGGCGCCGACCTGGTGGTTGAGGCGGCCGGGGTGGAGGCAACTCTCGGCCAGGCCATTGCATTGGCAGGCACCGGCGGGAAGGTCCTGGTCTTCGGAACACTGACCGGTGGGGAAAGAGGGCTCCCGTACTACGACCTCTACCACAAGGAGCTCACCATCTCGAACCCCCGGGCGGCGATTCCGACCGACTACGACACGGGGATCGACCTGGCTTCCAGCGGCCGGCTCCACCTCGACGACATGGTCACCCACACGATTCCAGTCGACGAGGCCGCCTCGGCCTTCGAGGTCGTCCAGGACAGCTCTTCTCTCAAGGTTGCCATCGACTTCACTACCTGAACACCCCGGTCGGGCTGAGTCGCAGTCGGGTTCGACCCAGGTTCAATTGTGTACTATGCATTCGGGAGGAGGTCGGCCGTGACAGAACAAAAGGCAGGTCCCGTTGGCTTTCGCACCGCCCAGGCGGCGGTAGCCGAAATGCTGCGCAGCGAGATCCTGGCCGGTCGAATCGCTCCCGAGACGCGTCTGCTTCAGAGCGAGGTGGCAGAGCGATTCAAGACCTCAACCACACCGGTGCGGGAGGCATTGCGCCAACTGGTGGCCGAGGGCCTGCTGGATGGCGACCCTCATAGAGGCGTAACCGTTCACGAAATCAGCCTGGACGAGCTCAAGGAGATCTACGAGATCCGGCTCCATCTCGAGCCACTGGCAATCGCAGCCACGGTCACCAATATCACCGATGAGCAAGTCGACGAGGCCGTCGGGTTGCTGAACCAAATGGAAGCGGAGGAAGACCGCACCGCCTGGACCGGGCTAAACGCAGAATTTCACGCCCTGTTGGCGGAGGCCTCAGGCAAACCCCGGCTGACGGCAATGCTCACCAACCTGCGCAACCTCTCAGCGCTGTACATAGCCCGCTCCCTCGTGGTGATGCCGGAGCGAGTCGCGGCCGGGAATGCCGAGCACCGGCAGCTTCTGACCGCCATCCAGGACGAGGACGTCGAAGCCGCCCAGGCAGTCGAGTTGGCTCACCTGCAGCACACGCTCGAGATCGGCGAACTGCAGCTTCAGGTCGGCCCCTGACGTCCCGCGCCTGCTCCCGGTCGACTAGGGGAGAGGCGCCACCGGGTAGTCGGGTGCCTCCCCGCTCAGGACTTTGACTATCTGAGTCGACGCTTTGCGCTGCGATTCCTGGAGCGCTTCCTCCGAGTAGTAGGCCATGTGCGGGCTGGCAAGCAGGCCGGGAACCCCTTCGAGGCGAGTTGCGTCGAGGGGTTCCTGCTCGAACACGTCGAGGGCGGCAGCCCTGATCTCGCCTGCTCGCAACGCCGCGATCAGATCCTCGAGCACAATCAGCGGGCCCCGGCTGGTGTTCACCAGAACCGCGTCTTTGCGCATCATTGCAAGTTGCTCGGCGCCGATCAGGCCACGGGTCCCGGGAGTGAGCGGAGCGTGAAGTGACAC
>JBPCTX010000096.1:0-3778 GCA_051011455.1 Acidimicrobiia bacterium
ATGACAGACAGCGGAAGGCCGTAGCGCCTGGCCTCGGAGTTGATCTTCCTGACGGCGGCGATGAGCAGTATCACCACCAGCGGGTACATGGCGATGCGCTGGTACCAGCAGTAGCGGCAGGGGAGCAGGTTGTAGTGATCGGAGTAGATCAGGCTTCCGGTGGTCGAAACGGCGGCCACGGCCCAGGCGATCCACACCCCTACGTCCCTGAAGGCCTGGCGCAGCCAATCCCTGGCTCCGACCAGCGAGCCAACCCCGAGGCGGGCGCCCCCGAATACAACAATCAGGACCAGCGTCGCGGCGTTGGCGAACAACGCCAGCCAGGCGGTCAGTTGGGTGTAGGTGAGGAAACTCACGAGCGGTTGGCCACCTCGATTCTGAGAAGCATCAGTTGCGGGACCAGGCCCAAAACACTAGGTCACCCTTGTCACAATCCGGCTCGTTTTCGGCCGGGCAGGACGGAGCCGCCGTCGGGCCGGTAATGGCCGCGGCGGGTAATCTTTCGTTATGAGTCCCCTCGTGCTCGGAGCGCTCCTGATAGCGGTGCTGCTTGTGATTGCCGCCGCCATGGTTTGGCAGGAAGCCGTCAAGCGCCCCGCCGACCAGCCGCTCACCTACGTGCTCGAAGACGCCGTCCGGTTCGTCGACAGCAGCTTCGGGGATCAGTCCGCCCTCAGCCGGGACGACATCCGCCGCATCCTGGAGTGGGAGGTCATCTACCTGCAAGGCGTCTCGCCGCCTCACAGCGGGCCTCTCCAACCGGTCAGGGTGGGCGGGTCCGATGATGCGGTCCGGTTCATCAGCCGTCAGATCACCCGTCGGAGCGGGCCCCGCTACTCGGATGAGGCCATAGCCGCGGTTCTTCAGGGTGAGGCCGAGTATCTGGAAAGCATCGGAGCGCTCGGTTCCCCGGTCGAGGACTCCTCCTCGTGAGCGATCGAGGCGACTGGGAGGAGGCATACAGCAGCGGCCACCTCAGACAATCGGCGTTTGAGTCGATTTCGGGAGAAGCGGTCCCGGCGCTGGGGTTGCCGGCGGCGGGAGATCCACCGGAGAAGATCGGCTATCCGGGCGCCTACCCATACACCCGCGGCATCCATCCCACCGGTTACCGGGGTCGGCTCTGGA
The DNA here is from genome assembly GCA_051011455.1 of Acidimicrobiia bacterium. Taxonomy (GTDB): domain Bacteria; phylum Actinomycetota; class Acidimicrobiia; order Spongiisociales; family SHLN01; genus SHLN01. Next base: position 1,129 of record JBPCTX010000096.1, read on the forward strand.
CCATCCGCCAGTTCGCCGGCTTTGCGTCCGTTCACGAGACCAATGCCCGCTTTCGCCATCTCCTGGCCGAAGGCCAGCACGGGATTTCGGTCGCCTTCGATATGCCGACGTTGATGGGTCTCGACAGTGACTCCAATCGAGCTCTGGGCGAGGTCGGGCATTGCGGGGTCGCAGTCGACTCGGCCGATGACATGGGCCAGTTGATGAACGAGATCCCGCTCGACGAAGTCTCGGTGTCGATGACCATCAATGGTCCGGCTCAGGTGCTGTTCGGATTCTTGCTGGTGGCCGCTGAGGATCAGGGGGTCGATTGGACGAAGCTGCAGGGGACCCTCCAGAACGACATACTCAAGGAGTACATCGCCCAGAAGGAGTGGCTGTTCCCGCCCGAGCCCCATCTGCGGATGCTTGTGGACCAGATCGAGTTCTGTATGGCCCGGGTTCCACTGTGGAACACGATTTCAATCTCGGGTTATCACATCCGCGAGGCGGGAGCGACGGCGGCGGAGGAACTGGCCTTCACGCTCGCCGACGGTTTCGCCTATGTCGAGGCCGGTATGGAGCGAGGTCTCGAAGTCGACGCCTTTGTGCCGCGCTTCTCGTTCTTCTTCGATGCCCATGTCGACTTCTTCGAGGAGATCGCCAAATTCCGGGCCGCTCGCCGTATCTGGGCCCGTTGGATGCGGGAGCGGTACGGGGCCCAGGATGAGCGTTCTCTCAAGCTGCGGTTCCATACCCAGACCGCGGGAGTGTCGTTGACGGCCCAGCAGCCATACAACAACGTCGTCAGGACCGCCATCGAGGCGCTGGCAGCGGTGCTGGGAGGCACCCAGAGCCTGCATACCAATGCTCTTGATGAGGTCTATGCCCTTCCGACGGCCGAAGCGGCCGAGCTGGCGCTGCGCACCCAGCAGGTGATTGCCGAAGAAACCGGAGTGGCCGACACAATCGATCCGCTCGGTGGCTCGTGGTATGTCGAGCAGATGACGGACGACATCGAAGCAGCCGCCGAGGAGATCTTCGCCGCAATTGACCGAATGGGCTCGGGGTCCATGTTGGCGGGGGTGCTGAGGGGAATCGAGGAGGGATGGTTCCAGGGACGCCTCTCCGACAGCGCCTACGAGTTCGAGAAGAAGGTCACTTCGGGGGAGAGGGGCATCGTCGGCGTCAACCGCTATTCGAAGGAGGACGAGGACGACATTCAGATCCTGCGCATCTCCGAGGAGATCGAGGCCGCCCAGCACCGGGTGCTGGCCGACCTACGGTCCCGGCGTGATGAGTCTGCGGTGACCGACGCGCTGGCTGCACTCAAGGAAGGGGCGGCCGGCACCGCCAACCTGATGGAGCTGATAGTGGCGGCGGCCCGGGTCAGGGCAACCGAAGGTGAAATCGTCGCCACACTGGGGGAGGTGTTCGGTGGCTACCGCGAACCGGCCTGGCTCTGACGCCAGGCGACGTCTGGCGGAGGCGATGCTGGCGGTCTATTTCGCCCTGGCCCCCAGCACAGTCCCGGCCTGGCGGGCGGCGGTGACCCCGCCTCCGGCCGCCTTGCTCGTTGTGGGCGAACCTGTTCCTAGACTCGGATCATGACCGATTACTCAGCAGAAGAAGCCAGCCTCGACGAGTTCGTCGACTTCTTCAACGCTCGCGACCTGGAAGCGGTGCGCGAGCTCATCGACGACGAAGTCACCGCTCCGTTCTTCGGTGGCAACGGCCACGAGTTGGTAATGCAGGGCATCGGGGAACTGGTTCTCGGCTATCCCGGCATCGTGACTACCAGGGGAGAGCTGGGAGACGAGCCGGTGGTTGTCGCCTGGATTCCTGGCCAGAAACGCGTGTACCGCCGAATGGGCTACTTCCGGTTCACGTTCACCGAGGAGGTTGAGAACACCGAGGATCCCGGTGTCGTTGACGGTGAGTTGAAGATCGAGCACATCGATTACTCAGACGAGATCGACGACGGCACCCTGTTGGTAGAAGAGCCCGACCCGGCCGATATGGCGGAGTGGGAGAGCTGGCAGGAGTGGGAAGAGGGCGGCGACTGATGGGCCGGCTCCGCCGGTTCGAAGAGAGCCGGTTCGTGGGAACTCGCGACGACATGCGGGTCTACGACTGTGACGACAACGATCAGTTCGCAGCTCTCGAAGCTCGATTGCTTGATAGCGATCTCGTAGCGCTCAACCTCATCTCGGCTCTGGCGCCAGATACGCTGGCCGAAGCTCGCAATCGCGGTTTCAGGCCCATGGCCGCAGCCGTCTCCGCGTCGCAGTAGCCCTCAGGGTTTTCTGGGCCGAGCCGAAGAGGTTCTTATGACCCGGTTCACCCACCAATGCGGCGCCGCAGCCCAGTTCGCAGCCTGGATTGCGTTGTGGGTCCTCCTCGCTGCCGCCCTCGTCGGCTGACGCCTCAATCCGGCTGGCGGAAGCTGGCTGCGAAGTGGTCGGCGATCAAGTCGGCGACTTGCTCTTCCCGGAAATAGAAGAAGTGGTCGCTCCCGTTGAGGATCGACAGCGAAGCGCCGGCCGCATCCGTGTAGGAACGGGTTTCCTCGACGGTCGCAAACTGATCCCGGTCACCCAGAATGAAGGTGCGGGCAGCCTCGGGAAGGGATTCGGGGGCGGGCAGTCGGTCGGCATACTCGGTTCGCACC
>JBPCTX010000097.1:0-3655 GCA_051011455.1 Acidimicrobiia bacterium
CCGTCGATCTGCTCCAGATCGACGGCGCTGGCTGTGTTGAGGTGTACCCGCCCGTCGTCCGCGGTGCCTGCCGCCTCGCCCTGAGCCCGGACCACGACCTGCTGCCCGTCGGTGACCGGAGCAGCCAGGTTGAGCCCGACAGGGTCGGCGCCGGCCAGCAACCCTCCAGCCGCCTCGACTGCGTCGGCGACCCGGCTGCCGGGTTCGACCCGAACCAGGCCCGGTTCGGCTACTTCGCCTGCCACATGAACCGTGACGGTGCCAGAGTCAGCCGAGGTAGACACGCGCAGCGGCGGAGGCGGCTCCGGAGCTCCCCCGAACCACCAGCCCGCCGCCCCGGCCACTGCCAGCACGGCTGCCGCAACGACCCATTGCACCCGGTCCACTAAACGAACACCCCTGACAGATCTGCGGCTCCTGCCCAGAGAGATATATCAGCGGCGGGTGGTGGTGGGAACCCTGCTGTCTCCGGCCATAATCAGGTCGAGAATCTCAGGAGGACAGTTGGACACACATCGGATCGCCCCCGGCGCCGTGCTGGATCTGGGCGCAATCGACCCCGCCGACACAGCCGGCATCGACAAGGCAACCGCCAAGGACGAGACCAAGGCCCTCAACCGGCGCCTGGAAGAGCTGCAAGAACTCCTCTACGCCGAAGGCAAGCACAAGGTCCTGATTGTCCTGCAGGCGATGGACGCGGCCGGCAAGGACGGAACCATCCGCCACGTGTTCGACCGGCTCAACCCGCAGGGCGTCAAGGTGGCTTCCTTCAAGAAGCCCACCTCTCGCGAGCTGTCTCACGATTACCTGTGGCGGGTTCACGAGCACACCCCCGCCACCGGCGACATCACCATCTTCAACCGCAGCCACTACGAGGATGTGTTGATCGTCCGCGTCCTCGGCCTGGTGCCGGAGGAACGGTGGTCACGCCGCTTCCAACACATCCGGGCCTTCGAGCAGCTTCTGGCTGATGAAGGAACCACCATCCTCAAGTTCTATCTGCACATCAGCAAGGACGAGCAGCGTGAGCGGCTACAGGCCCGCCTGGACGATCCCAGCAAGCACTGGAAGTTCGATATCGGCGACCTCGACCAGCGCAAGCTGTGGGACGACTACATGAGCGCCTACGAGGCAGCCATCTCTGAGACCACGACCGAACAAGCTCCCTGGTACGTGATCCCCGCCGAGCACAAGTGGTTTCGCAACCTGGCCATCTCCCGCATCCTGGTGAGCACCCTCGAAGGCCTCAACATGGCCTACCCCGAACAAACCGACGACCTGAGCGGAATAGTCGTGGAATAGGCCGGGCTGCGCCCGGCCCGGTTCCCTGTTCCCCGTTCCACGTTCCCCGTTCCCCGTTCCCCGTGGCGGTTGTTGGGTGCTCCTCTCCGATAGAGGGAGACGACACACATCCAACTGGTAGCTGGTAGCTGGCAGCTCTCAGGCAGCTGGTAGCTGACAGCTCTCAGGCAGCTGGAAGCTGGTAACTCTCAGCTGGCAGCTATAGATCGCCCGTATCAACCCAACTGCGGTGACGGCGTTGAAGCCCATGTGCATCAGGATGGGGCGGCTGAGGGAGCCTGAGCCGTGCTCGCGCACCAGGCCGAGAACGATGCCAAGCACGATGAGGGCGGGAACCAGGGCCAGGGCCGCCGGGTCGGTCAGGTGAACGAGGCCGAAGACAATCCCTGTGATCCACACCGCTCCGGTCACCGACATCCTCACCTTGAGAGCATCCTGCAGAACGCCCCGGAACAGCATCTCCTCCAGAATCGGTGCCAGAACCGCAATCGCCAGCAGGATCACTGCCTTCTCGCCCAGGCTGTCGGAGGCCCGGGCCGCCTCCACCACTTCCTGGGTCGGAGCCTCGACCCCAATCGCATCAAGGAACAGCGTCAGCGCGATCCCGAGCGCAAACAGAGCGCCGACCCCGTAGAAGAAGAACGGCCAGTCGCGGGAGGAGACGTGCAAGTGGAAGTCGTTCTTGAAGTCGCCGGTCCCTTTCAGGGCGCTGAGCAACTTGAGCCCCAGATACATCGCCGCGTATTGGGCGAGGGCCGCCACCATGATCAGGCGCGGCAATTGCTCGTCCGAATCGATGGTGTCGATGTCGATGAACCCGAACAGAACGGCGACTAGGAGCGCGAGAATGGTCGCCGCCAGGCCTCCGAAGTAGATGAAGATTGGGTCGCGGATCGCCCACGGTGACGAGGGGGTTGACTCCATCAAATGACGATGTTGACCAGCTTGGGCGGCCGGGCAATCACCTTCCTGGGCTCGCCACCGTCCACGAACCCCTGGATGCGTTCTGAAGCGAGTGCCAGTTCGGTGGCCCCATCCTCGTCGATGTCGGGCGAGACTTCTATCCGGTCCCGGACCTTGCCGTTGACCTGGATCACCATCGTCACCGCCACCTCGGCTGCCACTTCTGGATCGGCCTCCGGATAAGGCTGCGTGTGCACCGAACCGTCTCCGCCGCGCTGTGACCAGAGCTCCTCGGTGATGAAGGGAGCGATGGGGGCCAGCAACAGAAGCAGAGACTCGACTGCCTCTGACCAGGCAGCCTCGTCGACCGACCCGTCGCGCAGAACCGAGAGCATTTCGTTGCGGAGTCCCATCAGGGCGGCGACTGCTGTGTTCCACTTGAAAGCCGCCATGTCCTTGTCGACCTTGCTGCGGGTCTGGTGCACCAGGCGGCGCAGATCGGCCACCGCCGAGTCGGCCACCTCACCGGCCTGGTAGTCGGCCGAGGCGAGCTTCCAGACATCGTCGAGAAAGCGACGGGCCCCCACGATGCCCCGGCTGTCCCAGGGCCCCCCCTTCTGCCACTCATAGGCGAACATCAAATAGGTGCGGACGGTGTCGGCTCCGTACTTGACCACTAGATCGTCCGGATCGACGACGTTGCCACGCGACTTGGACATCCGCTGGATCTCCAGATGATGCTTCAACTGGTTGACGTCGTTCTCGCCGGGGATGGAGGGGATGTCGACGGTGGCCGATTCCGGCACTTCGACGGTCACGATCTCCTCGCCGGCAGCTACCTGCAGAACGGTTTCGGTTCGGCGAACGATCTCGCCTACCACCAGACCATCTCCGGGCCCGGCCGAAGGATCGACTCTCACGCTGTCGGCGACGACGTGGCCCTCCTCCTCGGCGCCATCGACGACCACGAAGTCCCCGGCCCGCTCCTCGCCCAGGATCTGGCCCTGGCTGCGATACATGAGCATCGGCTCGTCGAACAGGCGGTCCGGGTCCCGGCCGTGCTCGCTCATCGCCTGGGCGGTGTCGTCGTACAGGCCGATGTCCCGCATGGCCTTGGTGAAAAAGCGCGTGTAGAGCAGGTGCATCGTGGCGTGCTCAGCTCCGCCGGTATAGGTGTCGACCGGCAGCCAGTAGGCCGCTTCCTCCGGATCGAACGGTGCCTCATCATCGGATGGCGACAAATAGCGAAGCTGGTACCAGGACGAGCACATGAACGTGTCGAGCGTGTCGGTCTCGCGCCGGGCGGGCTCACCTTCGGAATCAACGGTGTTGAGAAAGCCATCGTGCCAATTGAGCGGGTTGCCACTCCCCCGCTGGAAGTCGACGTCGTCGGGAAGCAGCACCGGCAGGTCTTCATCGGAAACGGGCTCGTACTCCCCCGAGTCCCGAT
>JBPCTX010000098.1:0-5310 GCA_051011455.1 Acidimicrobiia bacterium
GAATCAACTACCGGCTGTCTATTGCCGTCGCTGCCCGTTTCCGCTCCCCGGCTCCCGTCCGGAACAGGGGCTAGACGTCCAGGACTCGGACCTCGTTCTTGACCACGGTTCCGCCCAACTCCATGGCGAGGCCGTCCCAGTTGAGTCTCAGGTCGGAGAAGCTGCCGGGGAGGCCCTGGATGATCTGGACCGAACCCGTCTCCATCCCCTGAGATCTGAGCAAGGCTCCGAGCGCCACAGCGGCGGAGCCGGTGGCGGGGTCCTCAGGGACTCCGAGGCGGGGCGCGAAGAATCGGGAGCGGACCGGCGCCCGGCCGTGGAAGACGTACAGGCCATGAGCAGCCTCGGCCAGGGCGGGTACGGGAACCACGCCGGCCAGCTCCTCCTCGGTGGACACCTCGACCAGCAGGTAATCGGACGGCACCTCGACGTGCCACGCACCGATCGCAGGAATCCCCAACTGCCTTGCCTCCTCGATTGGAGCCGCCCGCACCGGTTGATCGATGGGAGGGGGCATCACCCACACCATTCCGTCATCGATTCGAATCCGAACCTCACCAATCTGGATCGTGACCATGTCTGCGCCGGGTCCCATCTCGTTGAGGACCCAGGCGGTTCCGACCAGTGGGTGACCGGCGAACGGCATCTCGGCGGCCGGGGTGAATATGCGCAGTGACGGAGCTGTGGCTGCCTCCCACTTCATGAACACCGTCTCCGAGAAGCCGAGATCAGTCGCGATGGCCTGCATGTCGGACGAGCCAAGACCCGTGGCGTCGGGGATCACCCCGAGCGCGTTCCCACCTGCCTGGCCGACAGTGAACACCCGGATCACGTAGCAGTGGCGCATGCGGCAACTCTAAACAGAGAGCGGGACTGGCATTTTCTGGCAGAAACTGCCGACTCCACTACGTTGACTCTGCACTTGGGACTAGCCTCTGAGGAGGTTTCTCAGAGACTTGGCGTCTCTTCGGGCAGCCTTCACCAATTGAGGAGGAAATGAAGTGAAACGCTTCAAATGGCTGGCGCTTTTGTTGGCGCTGGCGATGATCGCGGCCGCTTGCGGTGGCGACGATTCAGATTCAGATGGCGGGGACGGGGACGGAGACGGCGGCCCATTGGCCGGTACTGAGGTGTCGATCTTCGGTGCATTTACCACCGTTGAGGCCTCCGTTGTTAACCAGATCATTGACGAGTCCTTCGAAGCCGACACCGGTGGCTCCGCCACCTACGAAGGTTCGGATAGCTTCGAGGAGCAGATCAAGATCCGCGTCGACGGTGGCAACCCGCCCGACATCGCGCTCTACCCGCAGCCGGGTTCAGTGCTTGAGCAGGCAGAGTCGGGAGCCGCCATCGCCCTCGAGGACCTTGGCGTCGACATCGCCTTGCTCGAGGCGACCTTCGGTGAGTATCTCGTCAGCCTGGGTGAGTTCAACGGCAAGCACTACGGCATTCCCACCAACGTCAACACGAAGGGACTGATCTGGTATCCGCTCCCCGAGTTCACCGACGCCGGTTACGAACCGCCGGAGACCTGGGACGAACTGATCGCTCTCAGCGACCAGATGGTCGCCGACGGTGTCACCCCCTGGTGTCACGGCATCGGCAGCGAGGCCGCCACCGGCTGGCCCGCCACCGACTGGATGGAATCCATCATGCTCAACACTGCTGGCGCAGATGTCTACGACCAGTGGGTTCTGCACGAGATTCCGTTCAACGACGCGACTGTCAAGCGGGCAGCCGTTCTGTTCGGCGACACAGTGTTCCCTGAGGGCTACACCCTCGGAGGGGCCGAGCAAGTGCCGGCAATCGACTTCCGCGATGCGCCGGACCCGTTGTTCAACGATCCGCCCAGCTGCTTCCTGTTCCGGCAGGCCAGCTTCATCACCAACTTCTTCCCGGAAGGGAACACGGCAGGCGTCGACTACGGCGTATTCCCGTTCCCCGCTATCGATGAAGGCGTCAGTGGCGCCCTCATCGCCGGTGAGATGGCAGCGGTCTTCCGCGATGCACCTGAGGTGAAGGCCTTCATCGAGAGCTTCATTTCCGAGGAAGTGCAGTGTGCCCAGGGTGGATTTGATGGAGTGCAGCGCATTTCTCCCAACATCAACGTTGGAGCGAGCTGCTACATCGATGAGCTGACCGCCAGTCAGGCTCAGAGCATCACCGACGCTCTGAAGGCAGGCGGTGCTCGCTTCGATGCCTCCGACCTCATGCCTTCGGCCGTCGGCTCTGGATCCTTCTGGACTGGCATGGTCGACTACATGCGGGGTGGCCCCGAGTCACTGGACGAGGTTCTGCAGGACATTGAGGACAGCTGGCCGACCAGCTAGACAACCAACGAGACCTCCCGAGGAGGTCGACACGAGACCAGCGAGAGCGGCCCTTTGCAGGGCCGCTCTCGCTCGTTTAGCATCGGACGGCTAGCACGATGAAAGCGGCCGATGAGCGATAGAGGCGAGGGTCACACCGAACTTGAGGAGCCTTCTGCTCAAGACGGTCCTGGTGCGATCCAACCAGAGGAGACAGGGTCCGGCATCTTGATCGCCGCTCTCCGTCTGATCGCCTCTCTCGCTATTCCTTTCATCGGCTTCTACATCCTCTACCTGGCGTTCGACTTCCTACGCGATCAGGACGCCAACCGGATAGTCCTCGTAATCGTCGCTCTCCTGGTCGGCGTATTCGGCATCTTCGGCCTCTACCTGGGCATGGACCAGCTGGTCAACAGGCTGCCGGAGAACATTCGTGAGTCGGTACGACCCTTTGTGTTCGTCGGCCCGGCACTGGTGCTTCTCGGCGTCTTCCTCGTCTACCCGGCAATCCGGACTGTCTGGATCAGCTTCCTCGATGCAAAGGGGGACAGTTGGGTAGGCCTGGAGAACTACGGGTTCGTGTTCACCGATGAAGAGATGTTGCGCTCGATCCGCAACACGATCGGTTGGATCATCATCGTCCCATTCACGGCGGTGAGCGTCGGGTTGATCTTTGCCTGGATGGTGGACAAGCTGCGCCGCGGGGAGGCCCTGGCCAAGTCGATGATCTTCCTACCGATGGCCATCTCCTTCGTGGGTGCCAGCATCGTGTGGCGCTTCGTCTACTCGTTCCGACCGGAAGGTTTCGGAGAGCAGATCGGCCTGCTGAACGGCATCTGGGTGGGCCTCGGCCAGGAGCCCGTTTCCTGGCTCCTGCAGGAACCGTGGAACAACCTGCTCCTGATGGTGATCATGATCTGGCTGCAAACTGGTTTCGCAATGGTCATTCTGTCGGCGGCAATCAAGGCCGTCCCGGACGACATCCTGGAGGCCGCCCGCATCGACGGCGCCACCGAAACCCAGGTCTTCTGGAAAGTGGTGTTCCCTTCAATCCTCTCGTCGGTAGTGGTGGTCACCACCACCATGGTTATCACGGTGATGAAGGTCTTCGACATCGTCTTCGTTATGACGACCGGCCAGTTCGGTACGGAAGTCATAGCCGAGCGCATGATTCGCTGGTTCTTCCGCCTTGGCCACGACGGCCGGGGCGCCGCCGTCGCCGTGGTGCTGTTCCTGGCCATCATCCCGATCATGCTCATCAACGTCAAGCGCTTCCGTGCAGAGGAGGCCATCCGATGACAACCACCGCACAGCCGACCACGACGGAAGCGGCACCCGAGGAGCAGAAGAGCCTGGCCGCCCGCCTCTGGGAGCACTGGCCGATCAAGCTGGGGGTCATCATCATCGTGATCCTTTGGCTGATTCCGACGGTCGGCTTGTTGATCAGTTCATTCCGGGATCCCGAGGCGGTCCGTACCTCCGGCTGGTGGACGGTGTTCTCCAATCCTTTCGACTTCGGGCAGTGGACCTTCGAGAACTACGACAACGTCCTTTCCTCGCAGGGGTTCGGAAACGCCTTCCTCAACAGCCTGGCCGTCACAATCCCGGCCACCGTGATCCCGATCACAATTGCGGCGTTCGCCGCCTACGCCTTCTCCTGGATGGAATTCCGTGGACGACAGGTCCTCTTTGTGGTGGTAGTCGGGCTGCTGGTGGTACCACTCCAGATGGCGCTGATCCCCCTGCTGCGGCTCTACTCAGGAGGTGCCAGTCTCTTCGGGATCCCGGTCTTCCCTGATCTCGATCTCAACGGCACTTACATGGCGGTCTGGCTGGCTCACGCCGGTTTCGGCCTTCCGCTGGCCGTCTATCTTCTCCGCAACTACATCGGATCGTTGCCCTCATCGATCATTGAATCGGCCAAGATCGACGGAGCCACCCACTTCGAGATCTTCACCCGTCTGGTCGTTCCGCTGTCGGTGCCTGCCCTCGCCTCCTTCGCTATCTTCCAGTTCCTCTGGGTCTGGAACGACTTGCTCGTCGCTCTCGTATTCCTGGGCGGAACCCCGGATGTGCGCGTAGTAACCCAGGCCCTGCAGGAACTCAACGGATCGCGAGGCCAGGACTGGCATCTGCTCACCGCGGGCGCGTTTGTGACCATGGTCCTGCCGTTGACCGTGTTCTTTGCCCTCCAGAGATTCTTCGTGCGAGGGCTCACCGCCGGCTCCGTCAAGGGGTAGGCCCGCGCAGCCGCCACCAGTGCCCGACAAGAAGCCCCCGGTGATCGGACGGCGCAAGCTGGTGGCTCTGGTGGTGGCCACAGTGCTGTTGGTAATCAGCTTCGCCGGCATCCTCGGAGCTTTCGTCGCCGCGGGAATGGACGATGGTCCCAGCCCCGGACCGCCACTTGCGCTCGGCCTGGCCGTGCTGCCAGGCATGTTCGCGACCGCCGCCTACCTGTCTCTTCATCCGCGGGCCGGCACAGCAGTTCTGAAGGCCGTCGGCCTGTTCTTCCTGGTGGCGGTTCCGATATCAGCCGCGGCACAGGATGCAGTGACCGGGTTGGTAGCGGGGTTCGGTGCCGGAGCAGTCGTCGTAGTCGATCAACAGGAGATCCACACAACGAAGAGCCGATCTCTCGCGGTCGCCGGCTCAGTGCTCTACGTATTCGTGCTGCTCCGAGTGGCGCCCCCGCTGGCAATTGCGACTGCACCGCTTCTTCCCTTCACGATGGTGGCGACAGCCGATTACATCATGGAACAGCGGGCGGAAGAGAAGACGACCTAGCCATCGGCGCGAGTCCGCCTTCCAGATCGGAAGACAACTGCCAGCGTATTCTGGTCGGGTGAGCCACTCGTCCCGATTTGCCGCGTTCCTCTTGTGGGCAGTGGTCGTCGGTGCGTGTGCGAACCCTGATGGAACCAGCCCAGAGGAGCGCTGGGCAGAGGAGGCCGTTGACTTCCTAGGAGCTTGGGCCGCGGCGTACACCTCGGGCAATGCG
>JBPCTX010000099.1:0-5072 GCA_051011455.1 Acidimicrobiia bacterium
GTATAGGCCTCGACCGAGTCCACCGCCTCCTCGGCGTAGTCGTTGAGGATGGAGTTGGCGATGGCGCGAGCGTCCCCATAGCCGGGGGTGTCGGTCACGCCCAGGAAGGACCGCTCAACCTGGTAGCCGCGATAGCGGAAGTAGCTGTTGGACTTCTTCCCGACGCAATACAGACGGACATCGGCCCGCTCGTTGCGGAGGGCAATGAGGCGGCGCTCGGCCATCCGGATGACGTTGGAGTTGTATCCCCCCGCCAATCCCCGGTCCGACGTGACTACCAGCACGCCCGCCGTCGACCGCTCACGGGTGTCCAGCAGCGGATGGGAGGCTCCCCCGGAGGCGGCACCTACGTTGGCGATGACTTCGACCAGCTTGTCGGTGTAAGGCTGGGCTGCTTCCACTCTGGCCTGGGCTTTGACGATTCGAGAGGCCGCGATGAGCTCCATGGCAGAAGTGATCTTCATGGTCGACTGGACGCTGCGAATGCGCCGTCGGATCAGCCGGAGCTCTGCACTGGCCATTAGTGGCTACTCGGCCTGGAAGGTTTCTACGAACGAGGCGAGAGCGCGGTCGAGCTCCTCGGTGTCCGGCAACTGGCCGGTGTCGACGATGTGGCTCATGAGGCCGCCGTGACGGGCCTGCATGTACTCACGCATCTCCTGATCGAACCGACGCACGATGGTGATGTCGACGTCGTCGAGGAAGCCCCCATTGACGGCATAGATCGAGACGACCTGCTCCTCGACCGGCACCGGCTCGTACTGGGGCTGCTTGAGCATCTCCACCACACGGCGGCCACGCTCCAACTGGGCCTGAGAGGCGGCGTCCAACTCGGATCCGAATTCGGCGAACGCCTCCAGCTCCCGGAACTGGGCCAGGTTGAGGCGGAGCGGTCCGGCCACCTTCTTCATGCCCTTGATCTGGGCATTGCCGCCCACCCGTGACACCGAGATGCCGGCGTTGATGGCGGGGCGGACGCCGGAGTAGAAGAGGTCGGTCTCCAGGAAGATCTGACCGTCTGTGATCGAGATGACGTTGGTGGGGATGAAGGCGGATACGTCGCCCGCTTTGGTCTCCACGATCGGAAGGCCGGTCAGCGAGCCGCCACCCAGCTCCTCAGAGACTTTGGCGCAACGCTCCAGCAGCCGGCTGTGCAGATAGAAGACGTCGCCCGGATAGGCCTCACGGCCCGGCGGACGGCGCAACAGCAGCGAGATGGCACGGTAGGCCACCGCCTGCTTGGAGAGGTCGTCGAAGATGATCAACCCGTGCTCGCCGTTGTACATCCAGTGCTGGCCGATGGCGGAGCCCGAGTAGGGCGCATACATCTGGTGGGCAGCTGGCGAGCTGGCCGGGGCGTTCACCACAACCGTGTAGTCCATCGCCCCGTAGCGTTCGAGAGTGTCGACCACCTCGGCCACCGTCGAGGCCTTCTGTCCGATGGCCACGTAGATGCATTTAACGCCGGTGTTCTTCTGGTTGATGATGGTGTCGATGGCAATGGCGGTCTTGCCGGTCTGGCGGTCACCGATGATCAGCTCACGCTGGCCTCGCCCGATCGGGATCATGCCGTCGATGGCCTTGATACCGGTCTGAAGTGGTTCGAACACGGGCTGGCGCTCGACCACGGACGGAGCGGTCTCTTCCAGCAAACGGGTCTCCGTGGCATTGATGGGGCCCTTGCCGTCAAGGGGGACACCGAGCGGGTCGATGACCCGGCCAAGCAGGGCGTCGCCCACCGGCACCGAAAGCACCTGGCCGGTTTGCTTGACAGGATCGCCTTCCTGGACGTGCGATGCCTCGCCCATCAAGACTGCCCCGATGCTGTCGGCTTCCAGGTTGAGGGCTACCCCTTGCAGGCCGCCGGGAAACTCGAGCATCTCGGACGCCATGGCGTTGGGAAGGCCAGAAACCCTGGCGACTCCGTCACCGATGGAGGTGACATAGCCGACTGTCTCGGCGTCGACCTCGGGAGTCCAGCCCTCGAGGTGGCGGCGGATCGAGGCAGCGATCTCTTCCTGGTTGATGGTCAGGTCGGCCATGTTCTTATGCTCCGAATTCTTCGCGTAGATCTTGCAAACGACCCTTCACCGAGCCGTCGATGACGACGTCGCCCACCCGGGCAACAATGCCGCCGATTATTGCAGGATCGACCACTACCTTCGCCTCCACCGTCTTGCCGGTGGCAGCTCCGAGGCGGTCTTCCAGGCGCCGCACGGTGTCGGCATCCAGCTCGATGGCAGAGCGAACCTCAGCCACCGCCCGATCCCGCTCCGAGGCTGCCCTCGCTACCAGCCGGTCGGCGATGGCAGAGAGGTCGCGGGCCTTGCCGACTCCTATTACGAAGTTGAGCAGGTTCACCGTCAGTGCCGAAGCGCGAGTGCCGAGCAGGTCGGAGATGATTGCCTGCTTGCGCTCGATGGGCAGACGGGGATCACTCAGCGAGTCGCGCAACTCCGAGGAGGATTCAAAGGTGCGCGCCACCTGAAATAGCTCATCGCCGATGGTCCCGAGCTGGCCTTCCGCTTTGGCGAATTCGAGAATTGCCGCCGCGTAGCCGTCGATCTGGTCTTCTGTGGCCACTAGCTTCCGTCCCTCACTAGTTGTCGAGCCCTCCCAGTTCGTCCAGGTAGCGCTCGACCAGCGCGGCCTGGGCATCCCGGTCGATCGACCCGGCGACCACTTTCTCGGCCATGTCGAGCGACAGGCTGGCCACGTCACTCTGGAGGGCAGCAGCCGCCCGATCCCGTTCGGCGGCCACGTCGGTCCTGGTCTTCTCCATGACGGAGGCGGCCTCCGTCTCGGCTCTGGCGACGATCTCGGTCTTCATGGAGTCGGCGGTGGTACGCGCCTCGTCGATGATCTGGTTGGCTTCTTCCTTGGCTCCGGCAACCTGGGCCTGATAATCAGCGAGCAAGCTTTCGGCTTCGCCCTTGATCTTCTCGGCCTCTTCCAGCTGGCCGGTGATGGCCTTCTGGCGGTTTTCGAGCATCTCTTGTAGTGCCGGCCACGCCCACAAGCGCACGAACAGGAAGACGATGGCGAAGGCAATGATGCCTGCAATCAACTCCTTGGTCTCCGGGAGGATGAGGTCAATGCCCTCTGGCTCCTCGTCGGCCGCGATTATCTGGATGGCGGCAGCGATGCGCAGCATTACCGTCGTCTCCTTCTAGGCCAGGAAGAACAGCACGAAGCCGATGAGGGCCAGTGCCTCGGTAAAGGCGATGCCGAGGAACATGGTGGTTCGCACCATGCCGGCTGCCTCCGGCTGACGTGCCATCGCCTGGACCGCATTGCCGGCCAGGATGCCGATACCGACACCCGGGCCGATGGCGGCAAGGCCATAGCCGATCAGGGCAATTGCGCCCTTTGTGATCTCAATTTCCATTCATCTCCTCCTTGAGAATCAATGCTCGGGGTGAACCGAAGTTTGGATGTAAACGGCCGACAACAACGTGAAGATGTAGGCCTGCAGAATTGATACAACTGCTTCGAATAGGAAGATGGCCAGCGCCAGCACCCACCACAGCAGGCCGAAGACGCCGTTGAAGGTGGCGTTAGAGAAGCCGGTGATATACACGTAGCCGGTGACGAGCAGCAGCGTAAGCATCACGTGGCCGGCCACCAGGTTGGCAAACAACCGCACCGCCAGGCTGAAGGGCCGGACCAGGAAGATCGAAACGAATTCGATGATGCCGACCAACCACCGCAGGGCGATGGGAACGTCCTTGGGCCAAACGATGTGACCGAGATAGCCCAGACCCTGCTTCTTGAATCCGGCGAATACGAAGATCACCCAGGTCATCAGGGCCAGGAAGATGGGAATACCCATCCGGGAGGTGATCGGGAAGTTGATCCCGGGGGTCAACTCCATCAGGTTGCCGACCAGGATGAACAGGAACAGTGAGATCAGGTAGGGGGCGTACTTGGTCCCCTCCGGCCCGATGATGCCGGTGGCGATGTCGTCCTTGACCAGAGTCAGGAGGCCTTCAACCGACGATCCAAACTTGCTGGGCACGACCGCCCGCTTGCGAAGGGCGAAGAACAGGATGGCAACCACGGCCAGAGCCGCCAGGATCATCAGCAGCATGGCCCGGTTTACGTCCACCCCGAACAGCGTGAAAACGGTGTGAGTTTCGAACAGTTCGTTGACGAACGGAGGGGTGCAGACAACGTCGGTTTCGGTCTCGCAACTGAACGCGAGGATCTCTAGGTCCAATCCAACTCCCTTTCCTTGCCCTGGGATACGGCCACCGCTTCCCAGCTCAACAGAACCAGGTAGGCGATGACCACCGACAGCCCCAGCGCCATTCGGTCGAGCGTGGTGAGGCTACCGAGCACGAGCAGCGATACGGTAATCAAAATCAGTCGTAGGAGGAAACCGAACAACGCGGCCGCCTGATAGAAGGCAAGGCTGATTCGGGCCGCCACCGACATCATCCATCCCGAGAGCAGGAAGTTGCCGACTACTACCGCCACGCCGATGGCGGAAGCGATGGCTCCGTCCACCCCCCGCAGGACCCCGAAGAGCCCGATCAACACCGGCGCTACCCATACCGCCCGGCGGGCCACGTGACGGGAAATGATCGCTTCGACATCGACATTGCCCGGGGTGGGAGAAAGGCCGGTGTGCTCTTCCACCGGACTCACCCGTCAACCTTCTTGAGATGGCGGAACATGACGAAGAACCCTGTGATGGAGCCGGCGATTATCCCGCTGACGACCAGCACCGGGCGAGTGCCGAAGACGTAGTCGCCGCCCAGGCCCAGCAGGAAGCCGGCCATGATGGCGCCAAAGAAGTCGCCACCGGCGATGAAGTCTTGCCCCACTGAACCCACTCTCAGCCCTCCCCGGCTTTGTGATTCGCTTCACAAGCTACCGTCGGAAGCGGAACTAACCCAAGCACGAGTTGGTGCCGTCCACTCATACGTGGCCTGAGAAGTCGGCCGGATAGGGCGGGAAAGCGGCTACCAATTCGGCCACGCCATCCGAGACCTCTTTCAGTGCGACCTCGTCCTGGCGCCGGGTCAGCGTGTCGAGGATCAGGCTTCCGAGGCGCTCCATCTCCCCCT
>JBPCTX010000100.1:0-4488 GCA_051011455.1 Acidimicrobiia bacterium
GTTCCGTACTGGAAGCCCGACGCCAAGACGGTGGCCCACGCCAACGTCACCCACTTCGCGGCCGAGCTCGGCATCGACTCGTACGGCGACCTTCATCGCTGGTCGGTCGAGCACCGTGAGCAGTACTGGCAAGGCGCAATTGAACGGCTCGGCATCAGGTTTAGGGTCCCAGCCGAAGCGACGCTTACCCATACCGTTGATCCGTCCGCAGTCGAGTGGCTGCCGGGCTCCCGGCTCAACATCGTCGAGAGTTGCTTCCAGGCAGACCCGGAGGCCGACGCCATCGTGTACGAACACCAGGGCGAGCGAGGCCGTCTGTCCTTTGGGCAACTGGAGGCCCTGGTCGACCGGGTCGCCAACGGCCTCCACCAAATGGGCCTGCACCGCGGCAGTCGGGTGGCCATCGCCATGCCGATGACGGTTCAGGCCGTTGCCGGCTACCTCGGCGTTGTCAAGGCCGGTGGCGTGGTGGTGTCGATCGCCGATAGCTTCGCCGGCCGAGAAATCCAGACCCGGCTGGAGATCGCGGGAGCCGACGCGGTCATCACCCAGGGGGCTATCAAGCGGGGACGGCGAGTGCTTCCCATGTACGCCAAGGTGCTGGAAGCGGACGCGCCCCGCGCCATCGTGGTGGAACCCGAGCCCGGCCAGTTGAGGGAGGGTGACCTGGACTGGGAGGAATTCCTGGGCGAAACCGAGCCGTTCCCAGCAGTGGAACTGGCCGGCCACGATTACATGAACATCCTCTTCTCCTCGGGGACCACCGGGACCCCCAAGGCGATCCCCTGGACCCACCTAACGCCGATCAAGGCTGCCGCCGACGCCCACTTCCACCAGGACATCCGACCCGGCGACGTGCTGGCCTGGCCGACCAACCTCGGTTGGATGATGGGACCGTGGCTCATTTACGCTGCGCTCATCAACCAGGCAACCGTCGCCCTGTTCGACGACACTCCCACCGAGCGGTGGTTCGGCGAGTTCGTGGAATGGGCAGAAGTGACGATGCTCGGGGTGGTGCCCAGCCTGGTGCGGGCCTGGCGCGAGACCGAGTGCATGGAAGAGCTCGACTGGAGCCGAATCCGGGCTTTCAGCTCCACCGGGGAAGCCTCCAACCGGGCCGACATGCGGTACTTGATGAGCCTGGCCGGCGGACGTCCCGTCATCGAGTACTGCGGTGGCACTGAGATCGGAGGCGGCTACTTGACCGGCACCATGGTCCAGCCCTGTGTCCCCGCGGCCTTCTCAACGCCTGCCCTCGGCCTCGATGTCGCCATCCTCGACGAAGCCGGAGAGCCGGCCGACGTTGGGGAGCTGTTTCTGGTCCCTCCTTCCATCGGGCTCTCATCCCAGCTACTCAACCGCGATCACGACGAGGAGTACTACGCCGCGACTCCCCCGGGGCCAAACGGAGAGCAGCTCCGGCGCCACGGGGATTACTTCGCTCGGCTCGACGACACCTACTACCGGGCCCGGGGGCGGGTCGACGACACCATGAATCTGGGTGGGATCAAAGTCAGCTCGGCGGAAATCGAACGGGTGGCGGCCGACCTCGAGGGCGTCCGTGAGGCGGCCGCCATCGCCGTGCCTCTGCAGGGAGGGGGGCCCAGCAAGCTCATTGTCTATGTAGTGGGCGAGCAAGGAGCCGACCTGACCGATGTCAAGGATGAGATGACGGCGGCCATCCGGGGCCGCCTCAATCCGTTGTTCAAAGTCCATTCCGTCATCCCGATTGAGGCCCTGCCGAGAACGGCTTCGAATAAGGTGAAACGGCGGGAGTTGCGCGACCACTACCTGGAGGGATAATGGATTTCGACCTCGACTCCGAGCACAAGCTGCTGCGTGACACCGTCCGGTCATTCGCGGAGGCAGAAATCGGCCCGGCGGCAAGCGAACTAGACGAGCAGGAGCAGTTCTCGGTGGAGCTGACTCGCCGGATGGGCGAGATCGGGCTGTTCGGAATCGTCGTCCCGGAGGAGTATGGCGGCCAGGGAATGGACTATCTGGCCTACGTGATCGCTACTGAGGAGTTGGCGAGAGTAGATGGTTCGCAGGCCGCCACGGTCACCGCCGGCAACTCGCTCGGCATCGGCCCGATCTACTACTACGGTACCGAAGAGCAACGCCAGCGGTACCTACCCGACTTGTGCACCGGAGCCAGCTTGTGGGCATTCGGGCTCACGGAGGCCGGTGCCGGCTCGGACTCCAGGGCCTCGGCTACCAGGGCAGAGGAGACCGGATCCGGTTGGCGCCTGAACGGCAGCAAGATATTCATCACCAACGCTTCGTCTCCCATCTCCGCCGGAGTCACGGTTCAGGCAGTCACCGGGGGAGCCGAAGGCCACCCGGAACTGACGTGCTTCCTGCTTGACCAGGGCAGCCCCGGATTCACCGCCACGCCGATGCATGGAAAGCTGATGTGGCGGGCTTCGGACACCGCCGAGCTCAGCTTCAACGACTGCGAGGTCGGCCCCAACGCAATCCTGGGCGAGAGAGGTGCCGGCTCCCGGCAGATGCTGGAGACGCTTGACGCCGGCCGCCTGGGAATCGCGGCGATGGGACTGGGAGCTGCCCAGGGAGCCTTCGAGCTTGCCCTGGCTTACGCCAAGGAACGAAACCAGTTTGGGAGGCCTATCGGGTCGTTTCAGGGCGTCTCGTTCCAGCTCGCCGACATGGCAACCAAGATCGACCACGCCCGCGCCTACCTCTACCAGGCGGCCAGACTCTGCGACGCCGGCCGGGACTTCCGCACCGAGGCCGCCATGGCCAAGCTGTACTGCACCGAAGTGGCCGGAGAGGTCACCGACGCCGCGGTGCAAATCCACGGCGGATATGGCCTTATGAAGGACTCACCGGTCGAGCGTTTCTATCGCGACCACCGGATCCTCCGCATCGGCGAAGGCACCAGCGAGATCCAACGGATTGTGATCTCGCGGGCCCTCGGGTTGTAGGGGAGTGCGCGCCGGCTAGGACGTGGCGGCATCCTTGATGTCTTGCAGGTCGTCTCGGAAGTCGGTGTCTCCGAGCACGACCACCTTCCACACCACCCAACCGATGAGAGCTCCCACCAGCGGTGCCAGTAGGTATACCCACAGTTGGCTGAGCGCCTGGTCGCCGCTGCCCACGAAGGCGGGGGCGATGCTGCGAGCCGGGTTGACCGAGGCGCCGCTAAAGGGGATCCCTGCATAGTGAACGGCTGCCAGGGTCAGGGGGATGGCAACGAACGCCTGATTGCTCAAACCGGCACTGCGAGTCACCTGCAAGATGACGGCCACGAAGATGGCTGTGAGCACCACCTCGGAGATCCATCCGGTCCCGGATCCGTTGCTGCCGTAGCCCGACGACGTGAGGTCGACGGTTGCCTGGTCGGTCATCCACAAGAGAACCAGTGATCCCAGCAAGCCACCGGCCACCTGCGAAATCCAGTATCCGATCAGGTCGGTTGCCGACGCCCGCCGGTCAACGAACATCGCCAGAGTCACGGCCGGGTTGAAGTGCCCACCCGACACCTCCCCGAAGGCATAGAGGCCGGCCAACAGGGCAAGACCGAATGCGAGCGGAACGGCTGCCATCACCAACCCGTCGCCCTTGGCGGCCACGACCGCCATCGTGCCAATCAGGACAAGCACAAAAGTCCCGAAGACCTCGGCCAGATACTTCTGCCACTGCTGCATGGGCTCTCCTCGTAGCGGATGGGGGGAGAATAAGTCGGTGCCACCGGCGGATCGGGTAATTGGTTCAACGGCTGTCAGCTTTCAGCTATCAGCTATCAGCTTTCAGCTATCAGCTTTCAGCCAGAACCGTGGACTCTCCAGGGTGTTGCTCTGGCCGAATGCCGATAGCCGAAGGCCGATGGCTCCCTATCCTCTCGGCCATGAAATTCGGATGGTTGTCGAGTCACGAGTCATATCAGCCTGAAGTGCTTGCGGATCAAGCGGTGCGGGCCGAAGAGGTCGGATTCGACCTCATCCTCGGCTCCGACCACTTCCATCCCTGGGTCGACGACAACTCGGCGGCCGGATTCGTGTGGTCGTGGCTGGGGGCGGTGGCGGCCCGAACCGAGCGGGTCCAGTTGGCGACCAGCGTCACGTGCCCGCTCTTCCACTACCACCCCGCCCTCATCGCCCAGGCAGCCGCCACCGTCGACCGCCTGTCGGGAGGGAGATTCCTGCTGGGAGTCGGAACCGGCGAGAACATCAACGAAGGCCCGCTCGGGTTCTCATTCCCCGGGTACAAGGAGCGGATTGCCCGTATGAGCGAGGCCCTCGAGATCATCCACCGTTTGTTCGAAGGGGAGAAGGTCGACTTTGAGGGCGAGTACTACACCGCCGACAAGGCCCGGCTCTACAGCCCTCCGGTCGGCGACATACCCGTCTTGATGGCCGCCGGCGGCCCGAAATCGGCGGCGTTTGCCGGAGCCAACGCCGGAGGGCTGATCACGAGCGTGAAGGATCCGGCCGAAACGATCGAGCGAGTCATCACTCCGTTCAC
>JBPCTX010000101.1:0-2827 GCA_051011455.1 Acidimicrobiia bacterium
GCCAGGTTCACGCCGCCCTGAGTGGGTTGCGAGAAAGGGACCGGGAGGTGCTTCTCTTGTCGGCCTGGGAGGAACTCTCAAACAGCCAGATCGCCACCGTTCTTGGTTGCTCGGTCGAAGCGGCCGCCCAGCGGGTTCATCGAGCCAAGCAGCGGCTGGGGCGCTCCTTCCGAGCCCAGCCTGGCAACGAATCACCCTCCAACAGCGCCGATGGAAGCGAGAACGCATGAACGACGACAGAGTGTTCCAGCTTCTCAGGGAAACCAACCCGGTTCCCGACCCGGACGGACTCGACTCGCCGATTGCTCTCGCCCAGGTCGAGCGATGGACCCCGACTATGACAACCGGTGAACGGATTCCAACCCACGCCAGCACCACGAAACCGGCTCCAGGCCCCAACCGGTGGAAGCGCCATGCGGCCGGGGCCGTAGCGACGCTACTGGTATTGATTGCCGGCGCAGGCATGTGGACCATCTTCGGCGGCGACAACAACGACGTTTTGGCTCCGACCGTGAGCGTTCCTTCCTCTCCGTACCCGGTCCCCGACGGCGTCACGAGGGTGATCGACTCCCAGGTCGGAGTAGTCGGGATCCTCGAACTCGAATACCCAGGCAGTGAAGCCGAAGCAATCGCTGGCTTCTATGAGGAGTGGACAAGCAATGAGGGCGGTTGGACAGCAGCGGCACCAGGGGAGGGCTTCGGTGCGGACCAGATTGCGGGCTTCGTTGCCGCTAACGGAGACACGATCACCGTGCTCCGCGAGACGCCTGACAGCGAGACAATCCTGCTCCTGAGCTGGAGCAACGAACCCGACGTCACCCCCCCATCCACCCCATAGGACCCTCGCAAATGCCGTGCGAGGTGGGAGGGTTGAGGGACCCCTGCCGGAGAGCGAGGGTTCCTGTCACAGTTCGATAGGCCCTACTTGGACGGTCCGCGCAGCAGGCGGGCGGGGAGACCGATGATGGCTCCGATCAGGTCGAAGACGCCTTTCAGGGTCACACCGACCAGACGGAGCGGTAGCGAGATGAGCCAAACCAGCGGCCACAGGATGAGGGCGAGGATGGCAAGCGGCAGGGAAAGCACCGCGAGCAAGATCCAGAGTATGAGAGTGAGCATCGTTCAGTCCTTTGTGATCTGACCCAATCATCTCCCATGCGGGCCGATACGTCATCCCCCGTTGGGGGGAACCGCGGTGACTAAGCGCCTTCCGCCTTGGGCGGACGACCCATCAACTCGGTGAGCATCTGGCTGACCGGTTGCCCTTCGAGCACCCGATGAACCTGGGTAGCGATCGGCATCTCCACGTCGTGCTTGGCAGCCAGCTCCACCACCACCGCTGTGGTCTTGACTCCCTCGGCAACCATGTTCATCTCGGCAATGATGTCCTCCAACGCCCGGCCCTGGCCGAGGGCGATGCCCACCCGGTGGTTGCGAGAGAGCGGACTGATGCAGGTGGCGATGAGATCGCCCATGCCCGCCAACCCGGCGAAGGTGGCAGGGTTGCCACCCATCGCCCGGCCCAGTCGGCTCAGCTCGGCCAGCGCCCTCGTGATGAGAGTCGCCATCGAGTTGTCGCCGTAGTCGAGGCCGTGGGCCATCCCGGCTGCAAGGGCCATGACGTTCTTGAGCGAACCGGCCATCTCGCATCCGATCACATCGGTGTTGGAGTAGACCCGCAGCGATGGAGTCATGAACACCGACTGAAGAACCGTGGCTATCTGTTCGTCCGGGACCGAAATGACCGAAGCCGCCGGCTGGCCCTCCATCACCTCGCGGGCCAGGTTGGGGCCGGTCAGCACCCCGATTCCCGCTGGGTCATGATCGGGGAGTACGTCGGCGATGACCTGGGTCATCCGCATTTGGGTGCCGGCCTCGAGGCCCTTGGTCAGGCTGATCACCGGCACTGCCCTGTCGATCTCCGCGGCTGCTTCCTGCAGGACGCCGCGGAATCCGTGCGACGGCACCCCCATAACGACCACATCGCTGCCGTCGACGGCCTCACCCAGGTCGGAGGTGGCCTGAAGGCCGGGCGGGAGGTCAAAGCCCTCCAGGTAGTCGGCGTTGGTTCCGTCCCGATTGATCGCCTCAGCGAGTTCCGGCCGCCGGGCCCACAGCATGACATCGGCTGCTTCGCTGGCGACGGCGGCGACTGTGGTTCCCCAGCTCCCGGCTCCGATGACTGTGACCTTCATGACGCGATAGTAGAGGCCAGCGCCTCGCGAAATAAATGGCTACTCCGGACTTGGCCTGAATTCGGGGGCTTGGCAACCTACGCCGCGACCGACCGAGGGACACCACTCCGATGCTGAATGAAGAAAACCGGGCCCAGCTGGTGGTTCCCTACTCGCTGCCACCACCACCCCGTCGCCACCTCGTCGGAGCGAGTCTGAGCGCACTGGTGGGAGCCGTTGCCTTGATCGGCCTGTTCATGGCGGAGTACTCGGCTACCACCACCGTGTGGCTCACGCTGGTCGCCGGCCTCGGATTGGCCGGCGGAGCGGGGCTCCTTCTGATCGGATTGTCGGCACGCCGCCGCTTCCGTGAGGAGATGGAGCCGGCCGCCGTGGTTCCGGTGCCTGTACAACCCCTCGTACGACCGGCCAACCCGGCCGGAGCCGCTACTCCTGAATCGGAGTCAGCTTCCAAATAGGAATCTGGCGGCCGGCCCGCGCCACGTAGTCGCGGTAGGGCGGGTAAAAGGCGGCGAACTCCTCCAGGTATCGATCCCAATCTTTCTCGTCCGCCTCGCGGGCATTGGCGGAGACCGTGGCCTTGCCCACTCGCAGGGTGCACTGTGACTGCGCCCGCAGGTTCCGGGACCAGT
>JBPCTX010000102.1:0-12227 GCA_051011455.1 Acidimicrobiia bacterium
CCGCTCCTGAGTCCGGTGGTGGTAAGTAGCAGCGTAGGAAAGGGAGTCGAATACCAACCCCGCATGTGCAGCAGGAGCTTGTCGACCCGCGGCAGGACCGAGGTAGCTATCGGCCGAAACCAGCGACGGTCGCCGACCCAACCTGCAAAAGCCCGATACCAGCGCATCGGGCGAGACTAATCGGCCAGGGCCAGAGCCAACCCGACAACCTCTGCCGCGGATCCCCAGGACAGGGACCAGCCGTTGCCGCCGTGGCCGTAGTTGTGAATGATCCCGGGCGTGCCGTCACGCGCCTCGTGCTCGAGGCGCACCGTCTCCCGCCCCGGGCGCAAGCCAACCTTCACATCCACCACCTCCGCCGAGGTCAGAGTCGGTTCCAGGCGGGCGGTCCTGGCCAGGATGTCGGCAGTCACCTCGTCGCTCACCGAGCGATCCCAAACCCCGGGGCGGCGGGTCCCGCCCAGAACGGCCTCTTCACCGTGCGGCATCACGTAGCAATACCCGAGGGGACCGCCGTCAAGGATGGTCACCCGCGAGATGGCCTCTCCCCGGACCCGCACTACCTGGCCGCGAATCGGATGGACCTCTTCATCGCCGGCCAACTCCCCTGCCCTGACTCCGGCGCAGTTGATAACCAGATGGCCCGGTCCTGCCAGCGCGTCCAGTGTGTCAATCTCCCGCTTGTCGACTTTGCCACCCAGTTCCTCGAACGAGGACTGGAGGAACCGGAGGTGGGGAATGACATCAATGACGACGGTCTGCTGGAGGTAGCCGTCGGAATAGCCGGGGACCAGATCAGCAGGGCCGCACCGCCTGAACCCGCGATCCTCGTCGGCCCACCACGGGTCGGGTTCGTGGTCGACAGTCAGAACCCGCATGTCGAGCAAACGCAGCCCAACCACTCCTTCCCGTACCCCCGCCGTGAAGATTTCGAGGGAGTGTCGTCCCCAACCCGCGGCGGGAGAATCGGCCGGACCGCGGTACGGGTACCAGATGGCTCCGGCAACCGAGGAGGCGACTGTCTCGGATGCGGGAAGCGCGGCCACGATGTTGGCCTCGAACCCGGCCCGGCGCAGGCTGATGGCTGAGGTGAGGCCGATGACGCCGGCTCCCACCACGGTTATCTCCATTTCCTCAAGCTACAACCGGGCCGAGGTGGATGGCTGGTACGCTCGCCGACGTGACCACTGCCACGGTTCCCAAGCTCCGCAAGGCCATCAAGCGCAAGGCGCCCGGCCTTCAGGTCGAGCGGGAACTATGGGAGCGGGGCCTCGAGATCGTGGTCGGCGTCGACGAGGTCGGCCGCGGGGCCTGGGCCGGTCCGATCAGCGTCGGGGCCGCCGTGGTGCCGAGGGAGCGGCGCATCTACAAGGTGCGCGACTCCAAGATGCTCCGAGAGGATGAACGGGAGGCGCTCTTCGACCGGATCGCCGACTGGGTAGAGGCCTGGTCGGTCGGCCATGCCTCTCACTGGGAATGCGATCGCTACGGGATGTCGGAAGCCCAGAAGATCGCCGCCCGCCGCGCCATCGCCGGGCTGGGGATTGAGCCCGACATAGCCATCATCGACGGTAACTGGGACTTCGTCGGCAATGCGGTCCCGAGCGGGCGAAGCAAACGGATTGTCAAAGCCGACGCCGTCTGCCTCTCGGTGGCCTCGGCATCGATCCTGGCCAAGGTGACCAGGGATCGCATCATGCGCCGGATGGCGATTCGCTTCCCGGGATATAACTTCGAGAACAACAAGGGGTACAACGGCCCTCGCCACGTGGCCGGCCTCGCAGACCGGGGTCCGAGCCCCATCCACCGCAAGAGCTGGGCCTTCATGGACACCATCCCTGAAATCACTGAACCGCGCTACCGCCGACCCGGACCGCAGGGCCGGCTGTTCGAGTGACCACGATGAGACGTGTAGTTCTGGCGGCCGCTGCTCTCTCACTGGCAACGGCGCTGGCCTCTTGTTCGACGATGGACGAGGTCACCGTCATCCACGATTGCGGTGAGCCGGTCACCGTCACCATCACTCACCTGACGGACTCCGCTCCGCCCCAGGCCTATGTGAAATTGGTGCCGCCGGGAACGCCGACTGTGGTGGGAGGGATCATCAACCTGGGCGGAGACCATCTACTCCTGATCGACGCCGGACCCACGATCTGGGAGCTGTTACTGAGCGGTGACCAACTCCGCGACCTCGATGGTCCGATCACCATCCCCCCCGAGGCCTGTCCCGTCGGCTAGCTCAGCGCAGGCCACCCGACGACCGATGAAGCCATTCTTTCGCGGTTCGGGGTTCCTCGTTTCCGCGACCCCGGGGTTCGGCTCTATGTTGAACAGACCTCCCCTGACCTGAACTTCCCGGCGTGAAATGGCTTTTCTTTCGCGTTTTGTGTCACATACGTGTAATACGCTTGACGTAACTACACCGCTGTGATTAACATCGCGGGTCCATCCCAAGATGATGTGGTAGCTCGCCAACCGCACCACTACATCTTGTGGTTCGGGGCAAGATGGGTTACCGCCCCGAATTGAGGGAAAGGGCTGCCGACAGCCCGAAAAGCAGGCCAGAGGGCCGAAAACAGAGGCCCAAGACATAGGCCACCGGCACATAGGCCAGCTTGAAAAGGGCCACCTACATAGGCCACCTGGCCGGCATAGAACCTGACGACCACAACCGAGGAGCAATAGATGACAGATGCGGCAGCGAGGAACGGCATGAGGATCCCCCGTCGATTCACCCGGGCCGGAGAGGACCCCTTCGACAGCATCGAGTGGGAGCGCCGCGACTCCCGCATCACCAACCCCGACGGCTCCGTCGTGTTCGAGATGATCGGAGCCGAAGTGCCGGCCGATTGGTCGCAGGTCGCAACCGACATCATCGTCTCCAAGTATTTCCGCAAAGCCGGCGTCCCCCAGGTCAACGATGAGGGCGACCCCATCCTGGACGACGACGGCAATCCGGTTCTCGGTCCCGAGCGCTCAGCTCGCCAAACCATCGGCCGCCTCGCCGACACCTGGCGCTCCTGGGGTGAAGAGGCCGGCTACTTCGCCTCGGCCGACGACGCCCAGGCCTTCCACGACGAGCTCGCCTACATGCTCGTCAATCAGATCGGCTCCCCCAACTCACCGCAGTGGTTCAATACCGGCCTCAATCATGCCTATGGCTTGACCGGCCCGGCTCAGGGTTTCTGGTTCGTCGATCCCGACACTGAGGAGTCGGTCCTTTCCGATGACTCGTACACGCGACCAGCCCCCCACGCCTGCTTCATCCAGGCGGTGGAAGACGACCTCGTCAACGAGGGCGGGATCATGGACCTCTGGCTGCGCGAGGCGCGCCTTTTCAAGTTCGGCTCGGGAACCGGCACCAACTTCTCCCGCATTCGCGGTGAGGGCGAACCGCTCTCGGGTGGAGGCAAGTCCTCCGGGATCATGTCCTTCCTCAAGATCGGCGACCGGGCGGCCGGAGCCATCAAGTCGGGCGGCACCACCCGCCGCGCCGCCAAGATGGTCATCCTCGATCTCGACCATCCCGACATCGAGCAATTCATCAGCTGGAAGATGGAAGAGGAGAACAAGGTCAGGGCTCTGATCGCCTCGGGCTATCCCTCCGACTTCAACGGCGAGGCCTATCAGACGGTCTCGGGCCAGAACTCCAACAACTCGGTGCGGGTCCCCCACGACTTCATCAACTCCGTTGTCAACGACGAGATGTGGGCGCTGACCGGCCGCAAGGACGGCCAGGTGGTGAAGAAGGTCAAGGCCCGTGACCTGTGGCGCCAGATTGCCGAAGCTGCCTGGTCGTGCGCCGACCCCGGTGTGCAGTTCGACACCACCATCAATGAGTGGCACACCTCGCCGGCCGAGGGCCAGATCCGGGCCAGCAACCCGTGCTCGGAGTACATGTTCCTGGACAACACGGCTTGCAACCTGGCCAGCCTCAACCTGGTCAAGTTCTATGACGACGAGGAGCAGGCCTTCGACATCGACGCTTACCTGCATGCCATCCGGCTGTGGACAGTGGTGCTGGAGATCTCGGTGACCATGGCCCAGTTCCCGTCCCGGGAGATCGCCGAAGGCTCGTACAACTACCGGACGCTCGGGCTGGGATACGCCAACCTCGGATCACTGCTGATGCGCTCCGGGATTCCATACGACTCCGACGAGGGCCGGGCCATAGCCGGCACCCTCACCGCCATCCTCACCGGCCACTCCTACGCCACCTCGGCTGAGATGGCTTCAGTGCTCGGCCCGTTCGCCAAATACGAGGACAATCGGGAGTCGATGCTGCGGGTGATCCGCAACCATCGCCAGGCCGCCTACAACGCCGACCGGGAGGACTACGAGGCCATCAGCCATTACGTGATGGGCATCGATGCCGATCTGGCTCCGGCCGACCTGCTGCAGACTGCACAACTGGTCTGGGACAACGCTCTCAACCTGGGTGAGCAGCACGGCTTCCGCAATGCCCAGTCAACCGTGCTGGCCCCCACCGGCACCATCGGCTTGCAGATGGATTGCGACACCACCGGCGTCGAGCCCGATTTTGCGCTGGTCAAGTTCAAGAAGCTGGCCGGCGGCGGCTACTTCAAGATCGCCAACCAGTCGATCGCTCCTGCTCTGCGTCATCTGGGATACACCGACGATCAGATCGGCGAGATCGTCGACTACGTGGTCGGCACCATGACCCTGCTGGGTGCGCCCGGAGTCAACCGTGCCAGCCTGACGTCCAAGGGCTTCACCACCGACGACCTGCGCAGGGTGGAGGAGACCCTGCCGGGGGTGTTCGAGCTCAAGCACGCCTTCAACGTCTTCGTGCTCGGCGAAGAGACCATGCAGAGGCTCGGATTCAGCGAGGAGCAGTACACCTCGTTCGAGTTTGACATGCTGCGCGAACTGGGCTTCTCAAACGAGGACATCCGGTCGGCCAACGACGAGATCTGTGGCCGCCAGACCATCGAGGGCGCTCCCTATCTGCGCGACGAGCATCTGCCGGTGTTCGACACCGCCAACCGCAATGGCAAGTACGGCGAGCGGTTCATCCATCACAACGGCCATATAAAGATGATGGCGGCGGCTCAGCCGTTCATCTCGGGAGCCATTTCCAAGACCATCAACATGCCGAACGAGGTGACGGTCGAGGAGATCGAGGACAGCTACATGCTGTCGGCCGAGCTGGGCTTGAAGGCGATGGCGCTGTACCGGGATGGATCTAAGGCATCGCAACCACTGTCGGCCACAAGCGACGAGGGTGAGCATCCCGACGACGAATTGGAAGGCCTGCCCGAGGCACTGGAGGACGAAGCCCGGATCGTGACCGGGACCGCCCCGCCCGCCTACTTCGCCCCCGGGGTTTCGCCGACCATGGCTTACCAGGGCATGACCCGCCCCCGATTCCTGCTGCCGGCCCGACGGAGTGGTTTCACCCAGGAAGCCCGGGTGGGCGGCCACAAGCTGTTCGTGCGGACCGGCGAGTACGAGGACGGGACCCTCGGGGAGTTGTTCATCGACCTGGCCAAGGAAGGAGCCACTTTGCGGGGCGTCCTGTCGTGCTTTGCCATCGCGGTGAGCAAGGGACTCCAGTACGGCGTTCCACTGGAGGAGTTCGTTGACACGTTCACCTTCCAGACTTTCGAGCCCCGCGGCATGGTGGAGGGCCATCCCAACATCAAGATGGCGAACTCAATCGTCGACTACGTGTTCCGTGCGCTCGGCATGGAGTACCTGGGCCGGACAGACCTGGTTCAGGTGCCCCCCACCGAGGCCAGGGCCCTGCCCGAGCCACCCAAGGGCCTGTCTACCCAGACCGGCCAGCAGCTGGGCCTACAGGAGTCCAAGATGGAGGATGACATCGACGTCCAATCACGGGCGGCGGCCTTCGTCGATGCCGAGGTGGTGGACGTCACCGACTCCTCCCCCACCGCGGCCGCCTCCACCCCGGTTGCCACCCCCACCACCAAGACACCATCCAATGGCACCAGCGCTGGCGCCACCAATGGGCAACAGACGGCTCAGGCCGCCACGGCCGTGATGGCGAGCGATGCGCAAACCAGCTCCGTGCAAGCTGCACTCGCATCCAACATGGGTGACGCACCTCTGTGCGATACCTGTGGCCACATCACGGTCCGCAACGGCTCTTGCTACCGCTGCATGAACTGCGGCGACAGCAAGGGCTGTAGCTAACCGCCCAACCAGCGCCCTCTGGCAGCGTCTACTGACTGAAGGGCACCGGTAGCAGGAAGGGGATCCCGGAGGCGGGGTCCCCTTCCAATTGGGATAGGGGCCGCGCTTAGGCCGCTCATGAATCGAGGAATAGCCTCCTCGTATGTCCGATGACCTCTTCGAGACGATGTATCGCGGTGCAGAAGGCGATGCAGCTGCGATTCCCTGGGCCGCCTTGTCGCCGAACCCATTCATGGCGGACTGGCTGCATGGTCACAGCGGACCAGGTGAGGCGGTGGTGGTTGGATGTGGCCTGGGAGACGATGCCGAAGCGGCGGCCGCCCAGGGCTGGGATGTCACTGCCTTCGATGTCGCCCCCAGTGCCATCGAGTGGTGCAAGGAGCGATTCCCCGGCAGCTCAGTGGCCTATTCGACTCAGGATCTCTTCGACCTTCCCCCGCACTGGACCGGTTCGTTCTCGCTGGTGGTCGAGGTTCTGACCGTGCAGTCACTGGAGCCGTCCCTCCAGCAAGAAGCCATCCGCCGGATCGCCGAACTGGTAGCCCCTGAAGGCACGTTGCTGGTGTTCACTTTCGGTCACGATGGCTCTGGGGAGCGAACCGGTCCGCCGTGGCCGCCGGCCCGCCCGGATCTCGAGACGTTCCTCGCCGCCGGCCTGGACCAGGTCACCTTCACCACCCGTCCCAGCCGCTGGCCCGACTACATGCTCATCGAGGCGGAGTACTTCCGACCGCCGGCCTGAGTCGGGCTCGCCTCGGTCGCCGAGCAGAATTGTCGTTCTGTCTGCTATCCTTGACACTATGTCAATACACGAAACCGAACCTGTCATAAAGGTCCGTGACCTCCGGAAGTCATTCGACGACACCACCGCCGTCGACGGCCTCAGCTTCGACGTTGAGGCCGGGTCTGTACTCGGGCTGCTGGGACCAAACGGGGCCGGAAAGACCACGACCATCAAGATGCTCACAACCCTGCTCACGCTCGACGGTGGATCCGCCTCGGTGGCGGGCTTTGATGTCGCCTCCCAGCCTCAGATGGTTCGGCAGACAATCGGCCTGGCCGGCCAGGCTGCCGCCGTCGACGAGAAGCTGACCGCCAGGGAGAACCTCGATCTGTTCGGCCGGCTCTATCACCTCCCAAGCGACCAGCGCACGATGAAGGTCGAAGAGTTGATCCGGCAGTTCGACCTCACCGAGTTCGCCGACCGACCGGTGGAAACCCTCTCTGGAGGCCAGCGCCGGCGGCTGGACGTGGTGGCCTCTCTGATCGCCGACCCGCCCGCACTGTTCCTCGACGAGCCCACCACCGGGCTCGACCCGCGGAGCCGGGCCGAGATCTGGGAGGCAATCCGATCCCTGGCAGCCCGGGGGACAGCGGTCGTTCTCACAACCCAGTACCTGGACGAGGCCGACCGGCTGTCCGACAACATCGTCGTGATCGATCGAGGCCGGGTCGTTGGAACCGGCACGGCTGCCGAGTTGAAGAGCTCCCTGGAGCGCGATGTCCTGGAGGTAACAGTGGCGGAGCCGTCTGCCCGGGACCGTGCAGCCGACTTGCTCGACCCATCCGAGACGGTCGTCGTCGATGACTCGACCCTTCACCTGCCGGTCAACCGGCCGGTCGACAGCCTTGCTGCGCTCCGGCGGGTTGATGACGCCGGCATCGAGATCGCCGACTTTCAGCTCCGCAAGCCCACCCTCGACGACGTCTTCCTCACCCTCACGGGCGAGCCAACCTCCTAAGGAGCCCGCCATGGCTACCACCACAATCTCCCCTCAGATCGTTGAACCCGCCTGGGACCTCCGCCTCCGATGGGGGGTGAGCGACATCGTCACCATGACCCGCCGGGACCTCGTCCGCACTGCCCGCCAACCGGAGATGTGGGCATTCGCCGTCACCATGGGCGCCTTCTTCCTGCTCTTGTTCTATTACGTGTTCGGAGGTGCCATCGGCGCCGGCACCGGTGTCGATTACATCCAGTTCCTCGTGCCGGGCGTCCTCGTCATCACAGCGCTGAACGGCGCCCAGCAGACGGGCACCAGCCTGGCCGTTGATTTGTCTGAGGGAGTCGTTGACCGGCTGCGCTCGCTGCCCATGAGCCAGGCCGCCGTGCTGACAGGCCGCACCATTGCCGATGGCTTCCGCAACACGGTCAGCTTGGTCATCGTTGCCGCGCTTGGATACTTGCTCGGATTCCGGTTCTCCGACTTTAGAGCTGGCCTGTGGGCAATCGTGCTCTCGGTGGGGCTCGGATACGCCTTCTCGTGGATCAGTGCCGCCATTGCCGCCAAGGTGCGCAGCGCGGAGATGGTGGGGATGCTGTCTATGTTCTGGCTCTTCCCGCTGCTGTTCGCCTCAAGTGCTTTCACTCCGACCGCTCAGATGCCGGGATGGCTGCAGGCCTTCGCCGACAATCAGCCGATCTCGGTAGTAGCGGACGCCATTCGGGCGCTCGGGGACGGAACTGATGCAGCCGGTCTCGTTCTGGGCTCCTTGCTGTGGATCGTCGGACTGAGCGTCGGCTTTGCCTGGCTGGCCGCCCGCCTTTACCGGACTGACGCTTGATGCCCGACACCTGGCAAGAGTCGCTCTCGGATCACAAGCTCCGCCAGGCTGAGCACATCGTCCACGCGGCGATGGCGCTGGTGTTCGAGCGCGGCGTACCCGCACTCTCGATGTCGGCATTGGCTCGCGCGGCCGGGATCTCCCGTCAGACCCTGTACAAATACTTCCCGGATGTTGCCTCGGTCTTGAGGGCGGCCGTAAGGGGATCCGAGCACAGCACCGCCGGCATCGAGGCCGAGGAAACACCAGTCGAACAACTCACCGCCTTCGTCCGGTACGTGCTGTCGGCAGCCGCCGCCGGGCACCCCTCCCCCGCCTCTCTGGCTCCAGTGCTAGCTCCCGATGTGCGAACGGAGATGGATGCCCACTCGGCTCAGATCCGCGGTCTGGTGGCCGCGATTCTGCAACGCGGGAAGAAGGAAGGCGTCTTTCGGGGCGATCTCGCTCCCGACCTGGACGGCGACATCGTGTACTGGACGGTGATGGGCCTGTCGGATCAGGTCGCTGGCGCCACCGATACCGGGCTGCTCACCAGCCGAATAGAACGGGCAGTGCTGTCGATGGTCGGATTCGACGGCTGACTCCCACTCTCGACTCGCCTCCACGGCACCATCAGGTCGATCCCGCAGCGGGTCGATCTGGCTCCCAATGAGCCTTTCCTAGGCTTCGTCCAACCCCTCGTGAAGGACGGAGCTGATGGTTCTCCTCGACCCTCGCAATCACAATCGCAGCTACCCGGACGAGCGTTCTCGCCAAGTGATGCTCGACACGATCGAGTTCTTCGAGGCGAAAGGAAAGCGGCGCCTCAAGGAGGATGACCACGCCGCGGTGTGGTACTCCGACTTCCTCGACTTCGTCGGCAAGGAGCGGATCTTCGCCACCATGTGCACCCCGGCCGGATACGGTGCCGAGGATTCACGGTGGGACACATGGCGCATCTGTGAGTTCGCCGAGATCCTGGGGTTCTACGGCCTCCCGTACTGGTACGCCTGGCAAGTGTCGGTGCTCGGCCTGGGTCCGATCTGGATGAGCGACAACGAGACCCTCAAGCACCGCACTGCCCAGCTGTTGGAGGACGGGGCCATCTTCGCCTTCGGATTGTCGGAGAAGGAGCACGGGGCTGACCTGTACTCAAGCGAGATGGCCCTTACTCCCCAATCCGATGGCAGCTACCTGGCGACCGGTCGCAAGTACTACATCGGCAACGGAAACGAGGCCTCCCTGGTGTCGGTGTTTGGCAGGATCGCCGAAACCGACGAGTACGTCTTCTTCGCCGCCGACACCAGTCGGCCCGAGTACACCTGCCTCCAGAATGTCGTCCACTCCCAGAACTATGTCTCGGAGTTCGAGTTGATCGACTACCCGGTCATGGAGTCGGACATCCTCGCCCGGGGGGACGAAGCCTGGAACGCGGCGCTCAAC
Organism: Acidimicrobiia bacterium; assembly: GCA_051011455.1. GTDB lineage: Bacteria > Actinomycetota > Acidimicrobiia > Spongiisociales > SHLN01 > SHLN01. The sequence continues at coordinate 10,165 of JBPCTX010000102.1, forward strand.
ACCGTCAACATCGGCAAGTTCAACCTGGGCTGGGCGTCCATCGGCATCTGTACCCACGCCTTCTACGAGGCCATCCACCACGCCGCCCACCGCAGGTTGTACGGGATGGCGGTAACCGACTTCCCCCACGCCAAGGCTCTCTTCACCGACGCCTACTCCCGGCTAACCGCCATGAAGCTGGTGGCATTGCGGGCGGCCGACTACATGCGGAGTGCCTCCCGCGACGACCGCCGCTACCTGCTCTTCAACCCGGTAGTGAAGATGAAGGTCACCACCCAGGGCGAGGACGTCATCAATCACATGTGGGATGTCATCGCCGCCAAGGGATTCGAGAAGGACATGTACTTCGAGATGGCGGCCCGCGACATCCGGGCCCTCCCCAAGCTGGAAGGCACCGTGCACGTCAACATCGCTCTGATCGTCAAGTTCATGGCCAACTACTTCTTCAGTCCCGCCGAGTTGCCCGACATCCCCCGCCGGGACGATTCGGCAGACGATGCGTTCTTGTTCGACCAGGGCCCGACCCGGGGCTTGAGCAAGATCCAGTTCCACGACTACGCCGCGGTCTTCGCCCGCTTCGATCAGCCCAACGTCGTCCGCTTCGTCGAGCAGACCGAAACCTTCAAGGCGATGCTGTTCCAGGCCCGGCCCGCTGAGGCGCAGACGGGTGATATCGACTTCCTGCTGGCGCTCGGAGAGATCTTCACACTGGTGGTCTATGCGCAGCTCTATCTGGAGAACGCCGAGATCTACCAACTCGACGATGACCTGGTCGACCAGACTTTCGATGTGTTCGTACGCGACTTCTCGCGTTTTGCGGTTCAGCTCCACGGCAAGCCGAGCACCAGCCAGGCCCAGATGGACTTCTGTCTGCGGATGATCAGCAAGCCGGAGGTGGATGCCGACCGGGCCGACCGGGTGTGGAACGACCACGTCTTTGCGCTGCGCGACGCCTACGAAATGAGTCCCTGACCCGGGAACGACACCACCGTTCGTTACGGCGCCCGGGGCCGTCGGGCCAAGTCCTTGCCCTCGTGAGTCATCCGGTGATGACGGCGACAGAGCAACTCGAGATTGTCGAGACTTGTGGGTCCCCCGTCGACCCAATGCATGATGTGGTGAGCGTCGCACCATCGGGAGGGGCGGTCGCAGCCTGAGATAACGCATCCACCGTCTCGGAGTACCAGCGCACGGCGAATGGCAGACGGGATGGTTCGGGTGCGGCGGCCGACATCCAGTGGTTCTGAGGCCCCCTTGGTGATGATCCGGCTGACGCCTGAGTCACATGCCAACCGGCGGGCCACCTCGGGAGGGACCACTCCGCACTCGTCCAGTTCGCAGGTGTATCCGGCCCGCCCCTCCAGGGTTTCCAGCGAGACCAGGAGCGACACATGTGGCTTCTCGCCTCCCCGGATGGGCGTGTCACCATGGTCGAGGTAGTCGCGGCAAAGCTCGACAAGGGCGTCGGCTCTCCGCTGAGTGGGTGAGCGATCATCGGAGTCGTCGGTGGTCTCAGATAGGGCCCGCAGCGCGGCAATGACTGCCTCGCCCGACTCTGGATCGAGCTCGAACTCTCCGTGCACCATGCCCCCGAAGGTGGAAGCGATTGACAGGCGCCGGCGGCGATGTTGCACCGCCGCATCCTCGTTGGGGTGGTCGAGCGCCTGCCGCCAGTAGGCAATGAGGCGGGAGCCATCCCGCGGGCTCAGCGTCCGGAGTTGCTCGACTAGCCCGGTTTCGTGTTCGGCGAAGGTGGCGGGATGGGCCTTGCGAGCAAGCGCCAGCAGGTCGACGACCTGGACCGCAAGATCTCCGTCTCGGTAGGCGGACGCAGTAGCAGCCATCCCGGTAAGGGCGCGGGCCCGGTGAATTCGCCGGGCGGCCTCCCGTCCCGTAATCCGGCACCTGTCTCGCAGCCACGCCGTCGTTGACAGGTATCCGTGGTCCTCGTACGAGCGCCTCCGGTCAACCTCCGACAAACGGCGAGAGCGCTGTGCGGCGAGCCGGTTGATCTGAAGATCCAGCTCAACCAGGTCCTCCTCTAGCTGGCGATCATCAATCAA
>JBPCTX010000103.1:0-7772 GCA_051011455.1 Acidimicrobiia bacterium
GTCGTCGAGCTCAGAACCCGCCACCGTGGTGGCAATCTGCGCTCCGACCATGCCGAGCTGCTGGACCGCCCGTTCGAGCTCGGCGGCAGCCGCTTGCGGTGCCTGAAGGGGAACATTGGCGAGGGCCAGGAATCGCTCGGGGTGGGATGCCGCCACGGCCGCCAGCGTGTCGTTGAACAGCCGGCAGTACTCGGTGCCCGCTGCCTCGTCGAGGACGTAGCCGTTGAGATCGATCCAACCGGCCAGGACCTGAACATCCACCCCGGCCGCGTCCATGGCCGCCAACCGGTCGTCGACATCCCGCAGATCGGCTCGCAGGGCCCCAATCTTCGGAGCCCCCGCGATTGCAGCCCGGATGCTTCCATCTTCGACTTCGATCTCCACCCCGGGCATCCCGGCCTGAAGACCGGTTAGGAACTCAGGCGGGATGATGTGGGCGTGAATGTCGATGCTCACGTGGACAACTCCAATCTCAGCTAGGGCGGCGACGATGGCCTGACCGCCGTCACTGTAGGCAGGCCCATCCGGGATCCGGGCCGCCGGCCACCCGGCCGCGAGATGGGGGAGGGATCCGGTTGGATACGATGATCCGGTGGCTGCCTCTGATCCCTATCGCCGGATTGCCCCCGTCTATGACTCTCTGCTCGACCCCATGCAGGTGGGGGTGCGCCGGGTCTCCCGCCAGGTGCTGGTGCCGCAAAAGGGCTGGCAGGTGCTGGACGTGGGGTGTGGTACCGGCGCCTCCCTTGCCGAATATCTCGAGGCAGGTTGCCGGGTCACGGGAGTTGACGTTTCGCCCGCCATGCTGGACCGGGCCGAATCCCGTCTTGGACAGGAGGCGGATCTTCGGCTCACCGACGGGCGGACCCTGCCGTTCGATTCGGATTCCTTCGACCTGGCCACAACCTCGATGGTCCTTCATGAAGTGGCGGCTGCCGAACGAGCGACTGTGGTCCTCGAGATGGCGCGCGTAACTCGCCCCACCGGTCGCTTGCTTCTGATCGACTTCCGATTCGGATCGTTGCGCGGCTGGCGCGGGCCGGTGCTGCGTGGCCTGAGTGGCGCGATCGAACGGGTGGTCGGTCACTATTCCGGGTACCGGAGCTTCAAAGCGGCCGGTGGGATCCCCGCCATTGTGAGTGAGGCCGGACTCCAGATGGAGCGCGAGAAGATCGTGGCAGGCGGCAACCTGGCGATCTACGTAGTCGAGCCCGGCTAGGAGTCGTAGACCTCGGCTTCAGGGTTGAAGGCTGCCCAGGCGAACCAGAACTCGTTGCCGTGTACCACAGGCTCCAATTGGGTGCCGGCCAGGGGTCCGGTGAGGGCGGTCCCGTTCAGGTCCCACACTGATCCGGTCTCGTCGTCCACGAAGGCGCCGTCTCCGACGGCAGTAAACGTGAGCACCTGATCGCCGACTGCCCGGTTGAAAGCGATGCCGGTCCCGATGCCTTCGGCCAGGACGATCTCGCCGGCATCCAGGGCGTCGGCGGTGTCGCCGCCCCACAGGACGACGATGTCGGAGCCGGCCACCGTGTCGTTGATCGCCGGGCTTGCCGCGATCACCGAGAACGGATAGGCCTTGGCGGTGTCACCGAGGGTCACATTCACCACCCGTTCCAGGGCCGGGAACCGGTCATCGAGGTCGTTCTGGTCGAAGAAGCCGTAGGGCGCCGACCGCGAGGAGTAGCCGACATAAGGGTTGTGTCCGTACCGGCGGCCAAAGCCCTGGTCGGCATCCAGGACCAGGCCTGCGGGGTGCTGACGTTTGAAATCCTCGAAGCTGCTGATGGTCGAAGGGATGAAGGTGAGCTGGTCTCCAGCGTGGGCTCCGACCAGGCCTTCGCCGGTCAGCTGTTGCCAGAGGGATTCGGTGTGGTTGTCCCACATCACCAGGTCGCTGTTGCGCAGCAGGCCCGAGACTCCGAACCGGAGTTCCTCACCCTCGAAGACGCGGTCGAAGACGATCGCGCTGTTGCACAGCGGACAGAACGTGACGGCGACCGGCTGTCCTCCCACCACATCGTTGACGATCTCATGGGCGGTCAGGATCGAGAGCGGGTAGAAGCGGGCATCATCGCCAATCTGGAGAGCTAATCCTGGTTCGCGATCGGCGATGTGCTGACCGTCGACGGCCGGTTCGAATCGGGGGCTGTCGATGGGTGGTATCCGGTCGCGGATCGGTAGCGAGCGGATCCCGATCAACAGCTCGTCGTACTCGATCGTGGTCAGCGAGAAGTCGGTAGTCCACTCCTCGCTGACGATCTGAAGGTCCACGGGAAGCCGGCTTCGATCGAACACGGCAACCGTTGACTCCCGGGGGTCGGACGCCGTCGTCGTAGTTGAGTCGGGTGCTCCGACAGTGGTGGCCGTGGTGGCGCTCGCTGCCTCGCTGGGCTCTGTGTCGTCGCCCCCAACAACGTTGACCGCCAGGAGGATGGCGACCCCTATGGCCACGGCTGCCGTGATGGCGATGAGCGGTCCGGTGTTCTTCATGATCTATCTGGGTAACCACCATTTCATTGAATTGAGTTCCTCGAATTGTCGTCTGTCGGTCAATCTCCGACCGATTCAACACGCTTTGTGGTCAAGAAATGCACTGAACGTGACGATTCCTCTCTCTGAAACCAATCGGAGGATTCGCGTTGAGCACTCGTACGGCCACGATTCTTGTCATCGTCGTCTCCATGTTCGTGATCGGTGGCACCGCCCTCGCCATCGGAGGCCAATTCGGAGCGTCTTCTGAGCCAGTGTCCCAGGCCGCCGATAGCCCGGCCGTATCGACCACCGAACCGGAAATCGACTCGGACCTGAGCACTTCCGATCTCTCAGAGTTTGATCCGAGCCAGGTCTCGCCGGCGACTGCCCCCCCGACCACCGTCAGGCCTGAAGCCACCACAACGACTGCCGCTCCCACCACAACCACCAGCACGGCGCCGCCGACCACTACGACCACAACCTCCGCTCCTACCACCACGACTACCAAGCCGGCCCCGACCACGACCACTGCTCCTCCGACCACCACAACCACCAAGCCGGCCCCGACCACGACCACAACACCGCCCCCTCCTCCGACCACAACCACCACCACCGCCTCGGGTGGGGGCTCGTTCTCGGGCGGCAGCGAGTCTCAGTTCGTGTCGTTGATAAACGGGGTCAGAGCCGACCTGGGAGTTCCCGCCCTTTCGGTCAGTTCTTCGCTCACCAGCTACGCGCGTGACTGGAGCTTCCACATGTCGGACACCGGCAACTTCGCCCACAGCAACATTGGATCCCTGCTCGGATCCTGGAGCACGGTGGGTGAGAACATCGCTTACGGCTGGTCCGTGAACTCGATGCACAACGCTCTGGTGGCCAGTCCCGGCCACTACGCCAACCTCACCAATGCCAGCTTCACCCACATTGGTGTCGGGGTTTGGATCGAGGAGGGCGGCAAGATCTGGACCACCCACGTGTTCGGAGGCTGAGGCCTCAGCCGGCCCGGATTGCTGCCAACCGCGGCAGGTGCAAACCATGCGTGAGTCGGGGCGCTGCGGACTTCCGCTACTCGGGGCGGGCGGGCAGCTCGACCGGCTCGGCCGGCACCTGGTCGATGTGGGCGAACGGGTCTCCGTTATCGAGCGGCTCCGGGGTCTCCTCAGTTTCCGCTACTTCCCGCCGCTCTCCGGCGAACGGATCCCATTGCGGGCCCTCGTCGACCTCAACTTCGTCGGCGGCCTCGGGGGCCGGAGCCGGCTTCCGGGCCGGCCGTGACTTCTCGACCGGCGGCTCAACCGGCTTCTCTGGCCGTTCGTGCGGCAGCGTGTCAGGTTCGCGGCTCGGGTAGCCCGCCTGGCTGGTCAATACCCACACCAGAACTCCGAACAGAGCCGGCAAGGCCCCCAGGAGCAGTCCGCGGACCGGGTCATCTGCCAGGGCACCAACCGCCACCAGCACAAGGAGCAGCGACGCCACCAGGGCGCTGAACAAAAGCGCGTGATCCTTCACATAGATCCAGCGCAGGTGCAGTGGTCTACGAGCCATTACTGAGACATCGGCCAACGATCGACAGCTCTAAAGGTGTCTACCCCTTGACCACCCCGAGTGGAATCAGGCGAGCCACCTTTTCGGCCAGCGTAGTCCGGGCACACACCTCGACGACCGCGTCGACGTCCTTGTAGGCATAGGGAGCCTCCTCCGACAACAGAGACACCGAACCGGGGCGAGCCGTGACTCCCGAGGACACCAGATCGTCATAGACGCTTGTCCCGGTTTGGTGGTTTCTGGCTTTCTTGCGGCTCATAACCCGACCGGCGCCGTGGGCGCATGACCCGAAGGCCGGGTTGGTGGGGAGACCCTTCAAGACCCAGGAGGCAGTTCCCATCGAACCCGGTACGAGGATGGGCTGGCCGGACGGGCGCAGGTCGCTTGGAAGATCGGGGTGTCCGGCCCCGAACGCCCTTGTGGCCCCCTTCCGGTGCACACAAAGAGTCCGGTCGCGACCGTTCACCTGGTGATTCTCCAGCTTGGCGAGATTGTGAGCCACGTCGTACACCAGGTCCATGCCCGTCCGTTCCGGAGTGGTGCCGAACCCGGTGGCAAAGGCGAGGCGGGCCTCGTGGGCGAGAACGTGCCGGTTGGCCCAGGCGAAATTGGCGGCTGCCGCCATCGCAGTCAGATAGCCCTGTCCCTCTCGGGAATCGACGGGGACGCAGGCCAGTTGTCGGTCGGGCACGGAGATCCCGTGCGCGGCCATGGCCCCACCCATCCTTTGTAGCTGGTCGGTGCAGGTCTGATGGCCGAGACCGCGGCTACCGCAATGGATCATTACGCACACCATGCCTTCGGTCAGCCCGAAAACCTGGGCCGCGACCGGGTCGATTATCTGCTCGACCAGCTGTACCTCGAGGAAATGGTTACCGGCGCCAAGGGAACCAAGCTGGCTTCCACCTCTGCGTTTGGCCTTGTCCGAGATGGCCGAGGGATCGGCCCCGGCCGATTGGCCGCCTTCCTCACACCGGTCGAGATCCCGCGGCCATCCGTAGCCCGCGGACACCACCGACCTCGCGCCGTCCACCAGGACTCGATCGAGCAGAGCCGGGTCGGCGATGGCGCCCTTGCCGAGGCCGCGGGGGATTCGTCTGTCCAGCTCGTTCATCACGAGGTCGCCGCGGGCCTCCCAATCCGACAGCCCATAGTTGCTGGCAAGGAGTCGCACACCGCAGCAGATGTCAAAACCAACGCCTCCGGGCGATACCGCCCCGCCCGAGTCAACGTCGGTGGCGGCAACACCGCCGATCGGGAACCCGTATCCCCAATGGACGTCGGGCATTGCCATCGAGGCTTCGACGATTCCGGGAAGGTGCGCGACGTTCATTACCTGCTGGGAGGCCCGGTCGGACTCAGCCCGGTCGAAAAGCTCTTGAGAGGCGTAGATCCGCCCTGGAGCGCGCATGCCCTCGCGAGGCTCGATCTCCCACACGTCGATGTCGACCTGGTGCCACGGCATAGCCCCAGTTTGTCAGACGTCGAAGATGATGCGCGCCCACCACGTGTCCGGATTCTCGACCACGGTCAGGTCGTGGTACGTGACCGCCTTGATGGGTGGACCCTGCAGTTCCACGGTGGCATGGGGAATCCCACCGGCCGAGCCCTGCACTCCCCCCTCCTCCAACCGGTCGACGACGAAGTAACACAGGGCCAACTCCATGGTTTCCGACTGATAGAGCAGCTCGGATAGCCAGTTGAACAACAAATCCTCATAAGAGTCCCCGGCAGCAACGACCGGCAGATCCCGAATCGGGCTCAGCTCCTCCAGGTGGTACATGAGGTCGAACATGCCCCAGGCAGCGTTTTCGAAGAGCTCGTGCGAGGTGATCCCGTAGGCCCTTATTCCGGTATCCGCCGTGTGATCGAGGACTTCGTAGCGCACCTGGGTATTCTGCCCGGCGCTGTTGGGCGGCGGCGCCTTCCCGGGCATAGCCGGTCTCCGATCAATCGATAGAGCCGCCTCGGCTAAGGCTTCGAGATGGTGACGGTTCCCGGATCCTGATCGGGACCCGAGGCATCCAGCCCGGCATCATGAGTGAGAGCATCGTGGTCGATGCCTGTGATGGCCAGTTCAACGTCGGCAACTCGTTTGCGGACCGGCGGGCTTTCGAGTGCGCACTCACCGGCGGAGTCGGTGGTGCAGGAGCCAGGTTCACCTTCGCCCACGTCCCATTCGCCCGTCACCAGCGCGTTCGCGACAGGTTCACCGTCGTTGTCGGCGACGGTTACGACCACCCGTGCCAGCCAGGTGGGTCCCTGATTGACCGGAGTGGAAGTGAGAGCGGCAACGAAGATGGCGTCGGCTTCGGCATCCGCTTCGGCATCGGCTGGCGGCAGCAAGATCGTGGAGGGGACGACCGCCGGGTCGGGGGATGCCGTCCCGCCGGAGCATCCCGCAGCCAACAAGATCAGAGCGACCAGTGAGCAGCGGATGGGCATGCTGGAGTGATCGGCCTCCGCTCTTGTTGGCTTGAGGGCCGGTAGGGTCACCGCCATGACCCGTTGGCCATTCCCTCCTCCCATCTCGACGATGGAAGCTCGCGTCAGGCCCACTCCACCGGAACCCCCGGGCTGGCGATACGAGCCGAAATGGGACGGCTTCCGGGCGGTGGCGTGGAGCGATGATGCTCGCCTCGACAGTCGCAACCAGAAGCCGCTGCTGAGGTACTTCCCGGAGCTGCGGCCGGGACTGGAGCAATTGCCCGCCGGGACTGTGGTCGACGGTGAAGTGCTTGTTGTCCTCGGCGACCGGACGAGCTTCGATGCGCTGCAGCTGCGGATCCACCCGGCGGAGAGCCGCATCAACCTGCTTTCCGAGGAGACTCCGGCCAGCCTGGTGGCTTTCGATCTCCTGGCCGTCGAGGGGAGGGATCTTCGGGGAGAGCCGTTCTCGGAGCGTCGGCGGCAGTTGGAGGCACTGGCCGGGTCGTTGTCGGACCCGTGGCACTTGACCCCTTCCACCGATGATCTGGACCTGGCTCGTGTCTGGTTTGACGAGTTCGAGGCTGCCGGCTGTGACGGGATCGTCTGCAAGCGGGATGACTCTGCCTATGTGGAAGGCAAGCGGGAGATGATCAAGTGGAAGCACCGGCGCTCGGTTGACTGCGTGGTTGGTGGCTATCGAGAGCACAAGGATGGGGGCAAGATCGGATCACTCCTGCTCGGCCTGTACAACGACAATGGCGAACTCCACTTCATCGGTCATTGCTCGGGGTTCTCCGATCATGACCGGGTTGAGTTGCTCAAGCAGTTCGAGCAGCTTCGATCTGATGAGTCATTCGGGTTCGAAGCCCGGATGCCGGGAGCTCAGAGCCGCTGTTCGGGAGGCAAGGACTTGTCATGGACTCCGGTTCAGCCGGGTGTCGTGGTTCAGATCAGCTATGACCAGTTGACCGGCGGGCGGTTTCGACACGCCACCCGCCTGGAACGGTGGCGCCCCGACAAGAACGCCGAAGACTGCACCATGGACCAACTAGAACGCCCCGAGGGCCCGGGGTTTGAAGAGGTGGTTGGGAGCTAGGTTTCCCGTCGCCCGTGCCCGCTAGCTGTGGGCTGGAGCACGGGAACGCGCCTAGCAGCCCGCAGGGCTGCCCACCCCTCCCGCTACGCGGAGGGGTGACTGTTTGCTGGCGAGCGTTGGAGCTGAGGGCTGTGGGCTGGAACACAGGAACGCGCTTTCACCCCTCCCCCGACCCCTCCCGCTCCGCGGGAGGGGAGACCGGTGCCCTCTGCCCGCGCATGCTTTG
>JBPCTX010000104.1:0-20102 GCA_051011455.1 Acidimicrobiia bacterium
CGTTGCCCGCTAATTGCTGGTAGCGCTTCGGCTGTCGGCTGTCGGCTGTCGGCTGTCGGCTGTCGGCTGTCGGCTGTCGGCTGTCGGCTGTCTGCTGTCTGCTGATAGCTGATCGCCGATTCGCGGAGGCGGACGGGAATCGAACCCGCCAAGGAACTTTCGCCCCTTCACCGGTTTTGAAGACCGGGGAGCCCACCAGGCACTCAGACGCCTCCCAGTGGTTGGTGAAGGCTAATGGCTGCCTTGTTGTGTGCAGTTGCGAAGCGACTGCTTTGCTGCCTCTCTTCCCCGCCCTTGAGGGCGGGGTGGCTCCGCCACAGGCGGAGACGGGGTGGGGGAGGCACTGAACTCTGTTTCGACTGGTGTTGTTGTTTCGCCCTCTCCCCCCATCCGTCATCGGCCCTATGGGCCGCTGCCACCTTCCCCTAATGGGAAGGAAGAGCGTGCTTGGTCGATGACATGCGGATCAACCCCTCAACCCATTCGAGCTGTTCAACCGAAATAAATATTCAAAATCACTTGACATTCAAATTGATTGAACGTATAGTGATGTTGAACGAGATAAGAGAAGCACCCGAAGGGGGAGCCATGTTGTTCCAGAGCCACACCACAGCCAAAGCAGTCACCAGCCGCTACCGCAAGAACCGCCGCTAGAAGATCAGAAGAAGGGGAGAGAAGCCATGACCATCCAGAGCCACACCACAGCCAGGGCGATGACCAGTCGCTACACGACTACGCACTCAGAAGGTCGGGAGCGACGGACGGCTCGTACCACCAGCCCCCATCGCTGGACGCGTCGGGTCTTTCGTCCCGTCATCCGCCCGGTGGCGTCGCTCTAGTGGCCGCCGACAAGAAGGCGCCCAAGAAGACTTCTGCCAAGAAGGCGGCCGCCAAGCTGGAGGTCATGCAGATCAGCGACCTCGAGACGATGAAGGTCCTCACCGACCCAAACCGATTGGCGATTCTCGAGTCGCTCCGTCGACCTGCTTCTGTCACTGAGATCGCGGAGCGTCTCGACGTGCCTCGTACCAGGCTCTATCACCACATCAAGCTGCTGGAAGAGCATGAAATAATTCGGGTGGCGGGCACTCGCCAAAAGGGCGCGCTGGCCGAGAAGCTCTACGAGACCACTGCCGACTCCTATGCCCCCGGCCCCGAGCTTCTCGAATCGGAGGATGCGGGCAAGCGAGCCGAGGCGATTGTCACCGGGATACTCGATACGACCCGTGAGGACCTCAAACGATCGATCGTCAAATACGGTTTGCAGCCCGACGAGGTAGAGCGCAAGCAGATCGTCCTCAATCGCGGAATGGCCCGCCTCACCCCCGACGAGGCCAAGGCGCTGGTCGACGAGATGCTCGAGCTCTGGAAGCGCTACGGCAAGCTCAATGACGTGAACGAGGAAGCTGAGGGCACGCGGCTGTACGCCAACACCTGGCTGTTCTACCCATCATCCAGAGGCAATAATTGACCGGGAGTCTTTCCCCACGGGCCCTGCTGGGCATCCGCGACTTCCGCATGTTGTGGGCCGGCCAGGTGGTCTCCAGCTTCGGTGATGCTCTCACCAATCTCGCTCTGCTTCTCACAGCGCAGCGCCTGACCGGTTCCACCTCGGCGGTGGCGGCAACTGCCATCGCCATAGCCGTACCCCAGCTCACCTTCGGGCTGCTGGCCGGGGTTTACGTCGACCGCTGGGACCGCAAGAAGGTCATGGTGATCTCTGACATCGTGCGGGCGGTCCTGGTACTCGGCTTCTTGCTGGTGTCATCCGCTGATCAGATGTGGCTCCTCTACGTGGTGGCGTTCCTTCAGGCCTCGATCGGAACCTTCTTCTTGCCGGCCCGCACAGCAATGATGCCGACGGTGGTGCCGGCCGATGGGCTGCTGGGGGCCAACTCACTGTCGGAGATGAGCCGCATCGTCGCGGGAGTAGCCGGCACGGCGGCGGCCGGCCTGATCGCCGGAGTAGCCGGTTCCATCTCTCCTGTCTTCTGGATCGACGCGGTGACCTTCCTCGTTTCGGCCGCCGCGGTGGCTCGTATCACCGTCGACGCCAGCCCGCCCGCCACCAGCGAACAGCCGGCGGTGGTCCAGGAATTGCGAGAAGGGCTTGGCTTCGTGCGCCGGTCCCGGTTGTTGCTGGGGGTCCTGACGGGTGGTGGCGTGGTGATGCTCGGCCTCGGTGCCGTCAACGTTCTGCTCGTCCCCTTTGTGATCGACGATCTGGCCATCGATGAAGCCTGGTTCGGTGCCCTCGAGCTCGCGCAGGTTTCCTCAATGGTGGCGGCGGGCGCCCTCTTGGCCGTGCTGGCCGGCCGGGTCAAGCCCACTTATGTGATCTCTACCGGGATGATGGCGGTCGGTGCGGTGGTGGCGGCGATGGCGCTGGTCGGAAACGTCTGGCACTTGATTCTGCTGATGTTCGCCGTCGGCTGGGTGATCACCCCGCTGCAGGCCTCAGTACAGACGATCGTTCAGCGTACGGTGCCGGGCGACAAGCTGGGGAGGGTGGGAGCAGTGCTCTCCACAGTCATGACTGCCACCGGCGTGGTTTCCATGGCCGCGGCAGGAGTAGTGGCCGGAGCGATCGGAGTGAGATCTGTGTTTGCCCTGGCCGGCGCCATCGCGGTGGCTGCGGGCATCGCCACCGCGGCAGTCTTCCGGGGCGTTGCCCTGCCTGAGCCACCTGCGATTGAGCCCGAGCCGGAGCCGGCCCTCGCTTAGCCTGCCTCGGCCCGCGCCTTGAGGGCGGTGTTCATCTGTTCGAAGCCCAACTCGGTGGAGTCTCCGATGAACCTCATGATCAACCCGGTCAGCACTCCGCCGAAGCTCTCGCCGTGGACGAATGTGCTCCCGCCATCGCGCGGCTCCACTCGCAGAGTGTGACGGCCATCAAACACGCCGGGAAGCAGCAGCCGCCCCAGCCAGGTCAGCTCCGTACCCTCTTCGAAGGCCACCACCGTCGGCTTGAAGGTCATGCCCTTGCCCCCGGGCGGATCCAGGTAGGCCTCTAGTTTGCCGCCCAACCGCTGTTCACCCTTGATGCTGGTGATGAACGGATTCCAATCCGGGTAGGAGTCGAAATCCATCAGGATCGCCCACACTTTCTCCGGTGCCGCATCGATGTCAATGCTGGATTCGATTGTCTTCATGCTGTCCTCTGGGAAATGAGATGACGGCCAGCCTAAGCCACCCGGCTCGGGTATCGAATAGCTAATTCACAAGTGATTTCGGCGCGTACCCGCCCACAAGTACGATGTTCCCGACCTCGAGTATGGGGAGCCATCCCACGGTGAAAGCCGTCCTCACAAACAAGCCGCGCCGACGCCGTTTCCTGGCTGGATTTGCGTTCCTTGCCCTGGTGCTCTCCGCTTGCGGCGAGGATCTTCCTCAGAACACACTGGCACCGGCCAGCGAGCGGGCCCAAAACATCCAGGACCTGTTCGTGTTGACGATGATCATCGCGACGGTTGTCTTCGTCCTCGTGCAGGGGGCGATCATCTATACGGCCATCAAGTTCCGTCGCAAGAAGGGCGAGGAGGAGCGACCGGTCAAGCAGATCCACGGCAACACCAAGCTCGAGATCGCCTGGACCATCGCCCCCGCCCTCATCCTGGCCGGCCTCGCGGTGCCAACCGTTCAGACGATCTTTGAGAATGCGGAGAAGCCGGTGGACGCCCTGGAGATCACCGTGACTGGCCACCAGTGGTGGTGGGAGTACGAGTACACCGATCTGGGCATCGTCACCGCTAACGAGATGCACATCCCGGTTGATCAGGACGTGTTCCTCACGCTCCGGGCCGATGACACAGATGTAATCCACAGCTTCTGGGTGCCGCGTCTGTCCGGCAAGCGCGACGTGGTGCCCGGCCACGTCAACACTCTCACGATCAGCGCCGATGAAACGGGGCTCTTCCTGGGCCAGTGCACCGAGTTCTGCGGGCTGTCACACGCCAATATGCGCTTGCGGGTGCGGGCGCATGAACCGGCCGACTTCGATGCCTGGGCGGCCGGACAACTGGCGGCTGCCAACCTTCCGGCCGAGGGCGACGGCCTGCGGGCCGAGGGGTGGGAGTTGTTCATCAGCAAAGGCTGCGCGGCCTGTCACACGGTCAACGGCACCGAAGCCGAAGGCGGTGGGATCAACCCGGGTCCCAACCTCACCCACTTCGCCCAGCGCGACACATTTGCCGGTGCCCTTTTTGACCGCACCGAGGAGAATCTGCGAGCCTGGCTGGCCAATCCGTCCGAGATGAAAGCGATGGAGCCAGATCTAGACCGCGGCATGCCCAATCTGGGACTATCCGACGACGACATCACCGCCCTGGTGGCATTCATCCAGGGCCTCAGTTAGCGATTACGGGAGAGAAGAAGACAAATGGCAACCACCGTTGAGGCGCCTCCGGTCTCACCTGCTCCCGCCGAGCCCAAGGGCGGCCTGTGGGCCTGGGCGACGTCGGTCGATCACAAGAAGATCGGCATCATGTACGGGGTTGCCGCCATCGTCTTCTTCATCATCGGCGGAATTGAGGCCCTCTTCATCCGGCTGCAACTGGCCGTTCCGGACGGATCGCTGGTGTCGGAGGACGCGTTCAACCAGCTGTTCACTATGCACGGCACCACGATGGTGTTCCTCTTCGTTATGCCGATCTCGGCCGCCTTCGGGAACTATTTCATGCCCATCATGATCGGCGCCCGCGACGTCGCCTTCCCTCGTCTGAACGCCCTCAGCTTCTGGGTATTCATCTCCGGCGGGATCTTCATTTCGAGTTCTTTCTTCCTGGGCGGCCTGCCGGACGGGGCCTGGGTGGGGTATTCGCCGCTCTCCACCCAGCCGGAAGTGATCCGGATGGACTTCTGGGTCCTGGGCCTGGCCATTCTCGGCGTGGCTTCGCTGCTGGGTGCGGTCAACTTCATCACCACCATCTTCACCATGCGGGCTCCCGGCATGACCCTGTTCCGGATGCCGGTGTTCGTGTGGATGCAGCTGGTGGTTGCCTTCCTGCTGGCTTTCTCGCTGCCGCTGGTCACGGTCGGCCTGTTCCAGGTGCTACTCGATCGCAACTTCGGAACCCTGTTCTACGACGCCGCTTCAGGCGGCGACCCCATCCTCTGGCAGCACCTGTTCTGGCTGTTCGGCCATCCCGAGGTCTACATTCTCATCTTGCCGGCGATGGGCATTGTTTCCGAGGTCCTGCCCACCTTCAGCCGCAAGCCTTTGTTCGGGTACCAGTTCGTTGTGTTTGCCGGTGCCGCCATCGGCTTCCTCGGCTTCGGTGTCTGGGCCCACCACATGTTTACGGCCGGCCTGGGACCGGTGGCCGAGACTGCGTTCGGGGTGATGACGATGACCATCGCGGTTCCCACCGGCATCAAGATCTTCAACTGGGTGGGCACGATGTGGGGAGGCAACATCACCTTCCCGACACCGATGTTGTTCGCCATCGGGTTTGTGGCGATGTTCACCATCGGCGGCCTGTCGGGTGTCACACACTCGATCGTGCCGGCCGACACCCAGCAGCACGACACCTATTACATAGTCGCCCACTTCCATTACGTGCTGTTCGGTGGAGCTGTGTTCGGGATCTTCTCGGGGGTCTACTACTGGTTCGGGAAGGTGTTCGGGCGACAACTCAACGAGCGGATCGGCAAGTGGCATTTCTGGCTGATGCTGATCGGCTTCAATCTCACCTTCGCCCCCATGCACATTCTTGGCCTCAATGGGATGCCCCGCCGCATTGCCACCTACGGAGACGGGCTGGGCTGGAACTACTGGAACTTCGTGGCCACCGTTGGGTCATTCATCATCGCCCTCAGCGTCCTGGTGTTCCTGATCAACGCCGTTCGCAGCTACCGCAAGGGTGAGCCGGCCGGAGCGGATCCGTGGGACGGACGCACGCTGGAGTGGACCACCTCCTCGCCCCCCGCTGACTACAACTTCGCCGAAGTCCCGGCGGTCGAGGCGCTCGACGACTTCTGGTACAAGAAGTACGGGGAAGACGAGGATCATCTGCCGGTGCGACTGGACACCAACCCGCTCGACCCATCCGCTCTGGAAACGGACGAGGAGTTTCACGTCCACCTGCCATCACCGTCCTACTTCCCCATCTTGCTGGCACTTGGCATAGTGACCCTGGCTTACGGGTTCCTGTGGATCCCGGTCGGGTTTGCGGTGATGGCCGTCGGGCTGGGGATCATGCTGTGGGCCATCTTCGGCTGGGCGCTCGAGGACATCGACCATCCGATGGGCGACGGCACCGACCACGGGGAAGGACCCGATGACGCCGGCGACTCGGGGGAGGAAGCCGACGAGCCGGTTGCAGCCGGAGTCGGTGCCTCCAGCGAGGGAGGCGAGTAATGGCTGTTGAAGCCCCCCACGCCACCGCCTCACCCCTCGACATCCGCAAGACGGCTATGTGGGCCTTTCTGGCCTCCGAGCTCATGTTCTTCGGTGCCCTCATCTCCACCTTCTTGCTGTACCGCGAGCGCACCAACGACGGACCGGGGTCCGAGGAGCTGTTCGACATTCCGTTCACGTCGGTCAGCTCGTTCGTGCTACTGATGAGCTCACTGACCATGGTGCTGGCCCACAACGCCTGGGAGCGCGAGGACCAGCGGTTGGTGCGGCTATGGCTGCTGGCCACCGCATCGCTCGGCCTGGTGTTTCTGGGTGGCCAGTTCTATGAGTTCTCGACCTTCGTCCATGAGGGCCTCAAGCTGGACACCAGTCCCTTCGGCTCCAGCTTCTACATGTTGACCGGCTTCCACGGCGCCCATGTGGCGGTTGGTGTGCTGATGTTGTCGGCCATGGTCATCATCAGTTATCGAGTGGGCTTGACCAAGGCCCGCGGAATGAATGTGGAGCTGGTGGCCCTCTACTGGCACTTCGTCGACATCGTCTGGATTGTCATCTTCACCGTCGTCTATCTCCTGCAGGTGTGACCATGACTGCTACCGCTGAGACCCCTGAGACCGAGGCCCCCGCCACCGAGGAAGGCGAGGAGGAGCACGCCGATCATCTGACGCCGGCCAACTACTGGGCGATTGCCCTGTTCCTGGCGGTGGTAACCGCCATCGAGGTTGCCATCACCTACATCCCCGGCTTCGACGGCACCGCCCTGGTGGTGTCGCTCCTGGTGCTCGGGGTGGTCAAGTTCCTGACCGTGGTGGCCTTCTTCATGCACCTCAAATATGAGCCGTTCACCATGAACTTCATGTTCTACTTCGGCCTGCTGGGTGCCCTGGCCATCTTCGTCGCTGTGCTGCTGGCCTTCGAAGCCCTGTTCGACACGTTCTGACATGGGCAGCGCCGGTGTGGAGATCCTCGCCCACGGCGAAGTCGTCGATCATGCCAGTGACGTGCTGGCATTCCACCCGCATTGGGACGTCTACCTGCTGATCAGCCTGCTGGCCGTCGGCTATTACTTCGGCCTGCCCCGCCTGGCCGCCCGCCTGGCTCCACAAGGCGAGGAGGCCGTAACCAGCCAGCAGAAATGGCTGTTCGGGGCCGGGTTGCTTGCCTGGGTGATCGTCAGTACCTGGCCCTTCCACGACATCGGTGAGAAGAGCCTGTTCACCTTCCACATGATCGAGCACATGACTCTGGCCTGGGTGGTCCCGCCGCTGCTGCTGATGGGCTCGCCCTGGTGGCTGACCAGGGCCCTGGTGCGGCCGATCATGGCCCCGCTGCGCTTCCTGACCCGTCCGCTGATCGCCCTGATCATCTTCAATGCGGTCCTGGCCGCCATCCACATCCCCCGGGTGGTCGAACTGATGGTCACCAATGACCGGTTCCATTTCGTGGCTCACTTCCTCTTGATGGCAACCGCCTTCCTGTTGTGGTGGCCGGTGCTGGGCCCGATCCCCGATTTTCCCAAACTCACGGCGCTTGGCTCGATCGGCTATCTGTTTGCCAACGGACTGGTGCCGACCATTCCGGCCAGTTTCCTGACCTTCGCCTCCGACACGGTGTATCCGGTCTACGACGGGTTCCCGCGGCTATGGGGGCTGGATGTGATCACCGACCAGACCATCGCCGGCCTGGTGATGAAGATCGGCGGCGGTTTGCTGCTGTGGGGCGTGATGATCACGATCTACTTCCGCTGGTGGCGCGACGAGCAGCGCTATTCGCCCAGCCGCCCCGAGCGGGTTCCCAGCGTCGGCTAGTCGAGGAGCCGGGTGAAGGTGTAAACGCCTTCGATGACCCCGAACACCGGCCACATCCCCCAGATGATCACCCAGTACATGAAGGTGTTCTCGCGGAAGCCGAGGTCGCGGTCCCAGATGTAGATCACGATCGCCGTGTACCAGAACGGCACCGAGGCGGCCAGGGCCAGCAGGAAGCCCCAGCGCTCGCCCATCATCATCCCGATGCTTCCGGCGATCTGGAGCGGAGCCCAGAAGAACGGGTCGGCCCAGGCCAGGCCCTGGTTGAAGGCGAAGTAGGCCCTCGGATCGGTCGAGTCGGGGTCGCCGCCGTACACGTTGTCGATCGTCCAGGCAGCCCGCGGCCGGATGACGGCGACCAGCTCCAGGGCACCGAGCAGTCCGATCAGAACCAGGCCGGCGATTGCCACCACCCAGGTGGCGAGCGTGACTTCCATTGGTCGATCCTTTCTCCGCGACTCAGGCGGCCAGGGCGACGACAGCCGCCGCCATCGTTATCAGGGCCATCACGCCCCACACCACCAGCATGGCGTAGCCGACAGTGCGGTTGGCGGCGGCTCCGATCCGGAGGCCGTCGCCCTGCATGACGATCCGGGTGAAGATGCCCCGGCCGGCGAAATACACGTACATGCCGCCGCCGACCAACCCGAAGTAAGCCCAGGCCGGGTTGTCGAGCATCAACAGGACGCCCGCGACAACCATTGTCCAGAGTGTGAGCGAATCCCAGGCCGCTTCACCACGGATGTCGGCCCAGAAGGTGGGCTCGACATCGGCCTCGCCCTCCATCAACGTCAACCGGTTGGCGGTGGCCGGGGCTACTGTCGAGAGGGTCTGTCCACCCCAGCACAGCAGCGACAGCGCCACAACGATCAAACCCCAGATGACTCCCATTGAACTCACCTCATAGGCAGTTGCCGATGGGTCAATTGTGTCGGCCCGGGCGGCCCTGGGTCAGAGTCGGACGGCCCTGGCGGTCAGAGTCGGACGGCCGGGCTTACTTCTTATAGGCAAAGAAGGAAGCGGCGCCCAGAATCAGTGCCGAAACGACGGTGGCCAGCACCAGCGGGCCGGCCTTCCCGGCTTCCTCGACGGCCAGCAACAGCACCCCGAACGCAACCACCACCACGGCGATGATTGCCACCGCGGTGAGCGGGATCGAGATGGCCCGTCGCAGGACCCGGTAGAACTGGCTCCTGGTTTCCCAGGTGTGGCCTTCCACCCCGACCACATCGGGCCGGGCCATCAGATGGGAGGTGGCCACCACACCGGCTCCCAGGATCACACCGGCCACGACCAGGGTGATGAGGAACCGGAAGATCGGGATCTCGAGGCCGATGCCGGTATCGGAGCCAAGCCAGGTGGCCGCGAACTGGGCGGCGAGGATTCCGATGATCACACCGGCCCCTAGCCCGTTCAGGTAGAGGCGGCGACTGTCGCCCCCGGTGCGAGCCGACGGATCCACGGTGGCGGGAAGCCAACGGGTGAGGGCAACCGTCAGCATCCCGGCCATTCCGAAACCGATAGCCGCCAGCAGGGAGAACATGAACAACGGAGTGAGGCTCCATTCCCCCTCGAAGAGCGTTATGTCGCCCATCGAGATGAGCTCAGGGAGTGAGATTTCCAGGCCGCTGAATTCGAAAACCGTGTCAACCCTGGCGGTGCCGTCGCCCAGGGAGTTGGCTGTCACCCGTTGGAGGAGCAGCGGGGAGAGCAGGATGAGGACGGCGATGGCGTCCACTGCCCCGGCAATCGCACCGATCATCGAGGTCCGGCCCAGGCTGGGCATCGGGCTGTATTCGCCGGCAGTTACTGTCTCGCTCACGAGCGTGGATACTACCGGCCCCGGCCCCGGCCCCCGGAATTGGATGGGATTAGTAGGTCGGACGGTCGATTGAGGGATCGTGGAAAGCCACTACGCTGAAAAGGCGGTAACCATCACCGGTAGATCATCGAGGGAGGCCTGATGGACCTTCGGCCATCCGTGGTCATCGACGGGGTTCAGCACCTGACCCTGCAGCAACATTTTGACGGCCGCGGCTACTTCCTGGAGACGTTCCGGGCTTCCTGGCTGCCCGGAACCACCTTCGTACAGGCCAACACTTCGAAGTCCGAAGCGGGGGTCTTGCGCGGCCTGCACTATCACCGCAAGCAGGAGGATCTCTGGTTCATCCCTTCCGGGTCTGCTCAGGTCACCCTCATCGATCTGCGGGCATCTTCTCCCACCTTCATGGCGGTTGAGCAATTCGAATTGTCGGGTCCGGCTGCAGTGCACATCCCGATCGGTGTGGCGCACGGGTTCTACGCCCCCGGTGAGACTCTCATGTCCTACCTGGTGAGTGGCTATTACGACGGCAGTGACGAGTTGGGAGTGCGCTGGAACGACCCCGACCTCGGCATCCGCTGGCCGGTTGACGAGCCGATCCTTTCCGACCGGGACCAGAGCGCACCGAAATGGGCGGACGTTCCCGACGAGCTGCGTCCCTCGTGAGCCGCCGCTACCTCGTGACCGGGGGAGCGGGCTTTATCGGCTCGAACTTCATCCGCCGGGTCCTGGAGCAGGAAGCTGAGGCCCGGATCACCAACCTCGATCTACTCACATACGCCGGGGTCAAGGCCACTGTCGACGAGCTGGATGCTTCGGATCGCCACACGTTCGTGCTGGGCGACATCCGCGACGCCGCCCTCGTCGATCGCCTCATGCCGAAGCACGATGTGGTGGTCAACTTCGCCGCCGAGAGCCACGTGGACCGCTCCATTGAGGGCCCGTCGGTGTTCCTGGAGACCAATGTTGTCGGCACCGGGGTTCTGATCGACGCCGCCCGCCGCCACGGCATCGGCCGCTTCCTACAGGTTTCCACCGACGAGGTTTACGGCTCCATTGCCGACGGCTTCGCGTCTGAGGATGCGATGCTCGATCCGTCGTCTCCCTATTCGGCCTCCAAGGCCGGCAGTGACTTGCTGGTCGCTTCCTATGCGGTCACCTTCGACTACCCGGCCATCATCACTCGCTGCACCAACAACTACGGGCCATACCAGTTCCCGGAGAAAGTCATCCCGCTGTTTGTGACCAACCTGTTCGAGGATCGGCCCGTCCCCCTCTATGGCGATGGGCTCAACGAACGCGACTGGCTGTACGTTGACGACCATTGCGCCGCCCTCCACTTGCTGGTCGACTCAGGCACCCCGGGTGAGATCTACAACATCTGCGCCGATGCCCAGGTGACCAACCTGGACCTGACTCGCAAGATCCTGGAGGCGCTCGGCAAGGACGACAGCATGATCGAACCCGTGGCCGATCGACCCGGGCACGATCGGCGTTACGCCGTCGACTCCTCCAAGATTCGCTCACTGGGCTGGCAACCGGCCCACAGCCTGGATGATCGCCTCGGCGACACGATCGATTGGTACCGTTCGCGCGACGACTGGTGGCGGCCCCTCAAGGAGGCACGGTGAAGGGTGTAGTGCTGGCAGGTGGCGCCGGGAGCCGGTTGCGGCCGATCACCTTCGCTATGTCCAAGCAGCTGGTGCCGGTGGCCAATCAGCCCATCCTGTTCTACGGGCTGCGTGACCTGGCGGAGGCCGGAATCACCGACGTGGCCATCATCATCTCGCCCGAGACCGGCCGGGAGATCCGGGACGCGGTGGGCGACGGCTCGCGCTTCGGCATCAAGCCCGAGTTCATTCTCCAGCAGAGCCCGGACGGATTGGCCCATGCCCTGCAATTGGCGATGCCGTTCGCCGACGGCGACTCCGTGCTCATGTATCTGGGCGACAACCTGGTCAGGCAAGGAGTGGCCGACGTGGTCAGGGACTTCGAGGAACACCAGCCCAACGCCCAGATCCTGTTGGCGACAGTGCCGAACCCCAGTGCCTTTGGCGTCGCCCAACTCGATGAAGAGGGCCACGTCTACCAGTTGATCGAGAAGCCGGCCGATCCCCCCACCAACCTGGCCCTGGTGGGCGTCTATCTGTTCGATTCGACCGTGCAGGAGGCACTCGACGCCATCGAGCCCTCCGACCGGGGCGAGCTCGAGATCACCGATGCCATTCAGTACATGATCGACTCGGGCCGCCGAGTGCGAGCCTCCATGATCGGGGGATGGTGGAAGGACACGGGAAAGAAGGAAGATCTGCTCCATGCCAGCGAGCTGGTGTTGGAGAGTCTGCGCACCTCCCTCAAGGGTGAGGTGATCGATTGCCGGCTGCGGGGCGAAGTCCAGGTCGGGCTCGGATCCAAACTGGTCGATTGCGACATCATCGGCCCGGTGGTGATCGGGCGAGGAGTTGAGATCGAACGCTCCACCATCGGCCCCAACACAACTATCGGCGATGGTTGCAGGATCACCGACGCGGTTGTGCGAAAATCCATCCTCATGGAAGAGGTGGAGCTCACACACTGGCGCCTGCGCGACTCCCTGGTAGGGCGCCGGGCCTCAATCGGCGGATCGGCTCCGCCTGCCTTTGTCGAACTCACCGTGGGTGAGCGCTCGGAGATCATCGGCTGATGATCCTGATCCTCGGCCGGGGAGGGCAACTCGGCACCTCGTTTTCCAACCTGCTCGGCCCCGGTGGCCGCTCGCTGGGAATGGATGAGCTGGACTTGCAGGACTTCGCATCTATCCGGCCCACCCTGGACCGCTTCGCACCGGAGGCTGTGATCAACTGCGCCGGCCACACCGCGGTGGACCTGGCCGAACAGCAGGCCGAACTGGCCTACCTGCTCAACGCCACGGCGGTGGCGGAGATGGCTCGCTGGGCGGCCGCCCGGCAGGTGCCCTTCGTCAACTTCTCCAGCGACTACGTGTTCGACGGCACCAAGCGGACACCGTATGTGGAGTCCGACCGGCCCAATCCGATCAACACCTACGGCAACACCAAACTGGCCGGAGAGACCGAGGGTCTGGAAGCTCATCCCGACATGCTGTTGATTCGCAGCTCGTGGCTGGTGTCGGGGACCAGCCCCAACTTCGTGGCGACCGTGATTCGCCGGGCCCGGGAGGAGCCGATCCGGGTGGTCAACGATCAGATGGGAGTACCCAACATCGCCGACGACCTGGCCGTCGCGACCCTCGAGGCGCTCGACGCCGGCATCACCGGGGTACTTCACCTGGCCAGTTCACCCGCCACCACCTGGTTCGATCTGGCTCGCACTGCTCTTGAACTAGCCGACATGGATCCCGAGCTGGTCCAGCCGGTCTCCAGCCAGGAGTACGCCGCCGGTGCCATGCGCCCCGCCTACGGCGTGCTCGCCTCCGAACGCAACACCGGAATCGTCCTGCCCTCCTGGGAGCGGTCCCTACCAGCCGCAGTCAAAGAAATGCTCACCTGGGTCTAACCCGTTGCCCGCTGCCGGTTACCGGTTACCCGTTACCCAAGGGGCAGCAATCAATCGGCAGAAAGCAGTAAGCACCAAGTTGGTGGGAGCCGCCTTCTGGCTGAAAGCTGAAAGCTGAAAGCTGATAGCCGATAGCTGAAAGCCGATGGCCGAAAGCTTGGCGGCTTTAGCCGCCGACGCAGCTATTCGGCGAGTAGATCCCGACGATCTCGCCGGAGGCTTCGTTTGAGGTGACGGGGCCCCAGATCAGGACCGAGCCGGCGCTGTTCTTGACCTGGAAGACGAGGCCGACCGACTCATCGTTCAAATAGGACACCCGGGGGTAGGCACCTTCGAGGTCGCTGATGCTGTCGCCCACCCCGATGCCGCTGATGGTCCGTAGGACCGGGTAGCGGAACTCGTCGAAAGAGGAGTCGATGCGATAGCCGGCGAACTTCATGACGCCGGCGTCATCCTCAGCTCCGATCACCAGCAGCCTTCCCCAGCGGGCGGTCTGGATCACGTCACCGGCACAGGTCCCGTATTCGCCGTTCGAGGTGCCGGGGTAGGTGATGTGGGACGCTTCGTCGAGGCTGGCACCCAGCCGGCTGAGCACGCCGCTGAAATCGTCCCCGAAGGCGAAGGGCTCTAGAGCAAAGGCACCCAGGCGCATCTGACTGAGTGGGAGCGGCCGGCCCGAGGCGATGATGGTCAGCGGAGGCAGGGTGGAGGTGGTTGTCGTAGACGGGGGGATCGTGGTGGTCGGCGCCTCGGTGGTGCTGGTCGCCGGCAAAGTTGTGGCCGTCGTGGAGGGTGTCGTGTCGGCGGCCGCCACCCCGAGTACCTCGACCGGCGTCTCGTCCGTCGATCCGAACAGGCGGGTCAGCCCGAAGATGGCGATCACGGCGATGACTCCTGCCGCCAGAGCGGTCGGCCACACTTCCCGTCGCCTCTCCCTCAACGGCAAAGGCATGGCCAGCGGGTCATCTGAATCGTCCTCAGACCACAGCGGGCTGGGCGGTTCTCTCTCCAGCAGCTTGCGGTAGACGGCCGGCGCCGACCGCAGGCTCTCGGTACTGAGCTCTACCTCGTCGTACTGGGACACGAACGCCCCGGTCGGGGCGCGCTCTGCCAACTCATGGCCGCACGAGGGGCAGGTTGGAGAATCGGCGCTGAGCGCGCCGGCACAGATTGGACATCGGTCACTCATGGGTAGATTCGAAATGTTATCGAGATTTCGCGCTCTTCGGGCATGTTTTGCCGCGATTGATCTGACGGTACCGGTGTTCCGGGTTTACAGCATCCCCAGTTCGACGAGATCGGCCACCGGTTCGGTGAAGCTGCACGACCCGTATCCGAGCATGAGCCCGGTCCGTACCGGCTCGATTTCGGAGACCGTGGCAGCCCGATGCCGCCAGCGGAACGACCCGTCCGACAGTTCGAAGGCGGTGTGATCCTCTTCGGCCACTATCTCGGTGAGCTCGGACCGTTCCAGGCCAAGCGCTCTGCCCAGAACGGTCGCGCCGGTGATGTTGAGGAAGCCGTGCCGCATTACCCCCGGAGCGCAATCCCAGTGCCGGAGCGGGTGGTGCAGGCCGGCGGTGGCCTTGAAGGGAACCCGCGACTCGACAGCCAGATGGATGAAGCTGGCGACCTGCTCGGGTGAGGGGAAGTCCTCTTCCTCCAATCCACCGCAGCGGATCTTGGCGCCGGCGCCAGCCTCAGCAATGGCACGCATCTGTCCCGGCAGGTCCTGGTGCCAGTCGTCTGAGAGAGTGACTTCGAATAGCACAGTGTCGAACAACTCCGCCAGCGACGTGCGCACGCTGGCCAGGATGGCGGCCAGGGCCGGGTCGGTGACCAGATCGGGCGGGATCCGCAGTTCGGCGATCTCGAAACGGGCGACGTCCTGCATCGCCAGCTTGACAACGGCCAGCGATCTGGTGCCGTCTGCGATCCCCTTGCTCCAATTGCCGAAAGGAGGAGTGATCACAACTGCCAGTGGCCAGGGATCAGGCTCATCCATCAGGTAACCGGCCAACTCCTCCAGGCGCCTATCGGGGCAAATGAAACGGTCGACCATCCAGGACTGGAGAGCCCGGGCATCACGGAAGCCCTCGACGGCTCCCGCCATGTCCCGGCTTTCCGGAGGAAAGAGTCCGGCGTAGTCGATCAACCCGGACAGGAAAGCGGTACGTGCCGTCAAACCCGACTGCATTGCCAAAGGCTACGGAGGGTGTCGGCAACCGAGAAGTTGGGCGGCCTATGGCTCCCACAGATCCAGCGTTATTCCTGCCACTTCGCCTTCGGGTGTCAAGAACAGATCCACAGCCCACCACTCCAGGCAGCTGGTGGCATCCACAGGCTGGATGCTGATCTGGCGCAGGCCGATCAGATCCTCGTGGACCGGCATCGGGGGGGAGGCGCAATGGTCGCGCGGCCCGGCCGTCACTTCCACCGGGCGGGGCTGGGCCAACATCTCGAGTGCCGAGTAGGGGGCGGTGCGAGCCCGGAACCCGTCGTACTCGGTCCCGAAAACCCAGTCGCCGGCCAGCGCCAGGCTGGCCGACGGCTGTTGCCGCCCCGCCTTTGGTCCGAGCGTGAGGGTGACCGTGTCGGTGAAGGGAATGACCGCGAAGTTGTCGGGGTCCGGGTTCTGGGCGAAGACGATCACGGCGACCGCCGTTGCTTCCTCGGCGGGAGTGATCGGGTCGGCCTCCAGCCACTCCCCAAAGGGGGAGTAGCCGAACTGGCATCCGAGGTCACCGGAGAACTCGAGCGACACGTTTCCGGCCGGCAGTTCCACCCGGACCGAGCTGGCTTCGGGGCCGATTAACCGGCCCCCCTCGCAGGCGGTTCCCACCTCCAGCAGCATGACCCGCGATTGGCCGGCTGCCAGCACGGGACCGGCGTCCGTCGCGATCACGGCGTTGGTTCCCATAGCGGCGGCTACTTCCTGCCCGGCGCTGCCGATTCCGGTTACCGACAAAGGATCGTCCAGGGCGCACGGGTCGCCAGACACGTTGGTGAACCGCACCGGCGTCACCAGGTGGCCGGCCGTCCCATCGGCGGCGAGGGGCCGGACGAGCAGGCCGGCGGGGATGCAAGCCGGCAGGCCCTCCGGCACCGGGATGGTGCTTGGGGGTGTCGGGATAGTGGTCGGCGGAACGGTCGCTGCCACGGTGGTTGGAGAGGACGTCACAGGATCTTCGATCTTCCCGCCTCCGAACAGCAAGAAGGGAACACCGATGATCAGGAGCACGGCAGCCGCACCGGCCGTCGCCAGCGCCCATCCCGGCATCCGGCGCCCGGCAGCGGGGGCTCGGGTCGTTGTGGCCGGGAACGGCGGAGCATCCGGGGCGGCAGCTGCCAGCTGGTTGACCATTTCTTGCAGGCGGCGGTCCATCTGGTCAGTCATCGAGTAGCTCCTTGAGTCGGGCCCGGGCGCGAGCGAGGTGTCGTTTGACGGATCCCTCGGAGATATCGAGCCGGGCGGCCACCTGGGAGGGGGTGAGATCCTCCCAATACGTGAGGAAGACGGAGGCCCGCTGCTGGATGCTGAGCTTGTCGACTGCCCGCAGCACATCGATGTCGATGGGAGACGGGTTGTGTGACAGCGGGACCGCTCCCGCTTGTTCTCTGATCCGGCGGCGGATGGTGCTCCGATGATGAGTTCTGGCCTGGTTGACGACCGATCGATACAAGTAGGCCCGCCGGTTGGCGACCCCGGCCCAATGCCGCGACTGGAAGGCTCGCAAGCAAGCGTCTGTCACGACGTCCTGGGCGTCGGCAGGACCCACCAGGCCGGTGGCAAACCGAACCAGCTCTCCGCTGTGTTTGCGGTAGATGTCCTCGTTGTCCGTCATCTCACCTCTTAGACGCCGCCAGAAGGCGGATCGGGTGACACGGCTCATTCAAATCCCGGCGCCACTCTCGAGCTGGTCTGATCCGGCTCCTCAGCCGTGGGCCAGCTGCATCTCCAGGCAGTCGATCTGGTCGCGCAGCATCTCGGTGAGCTCCCACAGCCGGCCGGATGGATCGTCCATCACCAGCAACTGCTGGGCGTCGAGCGGCCCGATGGGGGAGAGGGCGCAGGCCTGGTAAGAAGCGATGACGGGATCGGTTGCCAGCTCGAAGTCGAGAGGTGCCCCCGGCTCGCCCAGCTCAGCCTGCAGAGCGGCCACTTTGCGGACGGCCTGATAGGCGACCTCTCGCAATTCGTCGCCGTCGCCACCCACCTCCAGATCCTTGACGTCCTCAACGTTGGCCATGGGATAGGGGGCGTCCGGCAGCCAGCTGGTGACCCGG
Organism: Acidimicrobiia bacterium; assembly: GCA_051011455.1. Taxonomy (GTDB): domain Bacteria; phylum Actinomycetota; class Acidimicrobiia; order Spongiisociales; family SHLN01; genus SHLN01. Next base: position 17,789 of record JBPCTX010000104.1, read on the forward strand.
ATCCGCCTGGTGCCGGCCGCCACCGCAACCCAGCGCCCACCTTCGATCTCCTCAGCGTCTAGCAGTTGGACGGCCGTTCCCAGGTCGGCCCGCTCCTCGCCGCCGCCCACTTCCCAGCCTCGCTCGATCAAGACGACGCCGAACTCGGGCTCTTCCATCTCCTGCAGATCGGACATCATGGACCGGTAGCGGTCTTCAAAGATGTGCAGCGGAAGCAGCATGTATGGGAACACCACGTTCGATAGTGGAAACATCGGAATCGTGTAGCCCATAGGGCAAGGTTACGCCGCCGCCTGCCTCAGTCGGCCTCGAGGTTGGTGGCGATGCAGAACTCGTTGCCCTCCGGGTCCTGAAAGACCCGCCACATGAAGGTGGGCCAGCGGTGCTCATCGATTCGGCTGGCACCCAGTTCCTCGGCCCGTGCCGTTGCCGTTTCGATCTCCTCGACGTGCAGGTCGATGTGCATTCGGTTCTTGCCGGACTTCTGCTCAGGCACCTGCTGCAGGCTGAGGCGGATCCCGCTGCCTTCCTGGGGCTCGAGGATCACGTACTGAGCCACCCGCCCGGCGATCTCAACTCCCAGCATCTGCGACCAGAACTCGGCCTGGCGGTCCGGGTCGACAACGTCCAAAACGATGTAGGCGAGATGAGGTGGCGCCGTCATGGGCGGATGCTAGGCCGTGGTTGAACGGCCCGGTTTGGAAGGTATTGGCACTGGAATTCATTACCTGTCAAGAGACGCCTGCGGGGGGTCGAAAAGAGCTGAGACACCGTAGATAGAGCCCAATCTCAAGGAATGAATCATGATCGATAGCGCCCGAGCTCGGCGTCTGAACCTGGTCGTAGCCGTCTTTGCCCTCGTCTTTGTTTCAGCTCTCATAGTCCGCACTTCTGCCTCTGCCTTCAATGCCACCACGGACAACACCGCAAACACCTGGACGGCGGGTGATGTCGTGCTGACCGACGACGACAGCGCGGCAGCCATGTTCACCGTCTCGGCCATGGCGCCTGGAGCCAGCCAGACCGAATGCATCACGGTCACTTATCAGGGGTCCCTCGACGCTTCGGTGACGCTGTACGGAGCGCTGACTGCTGGTGATGGCCTTGACGATTACCTGAACCTGACCGTCTACCGCGGCTCGGGTGGCTCATTTGGGGACTGCACCGGGTTCACGAGCGCCGAGACCGTGTACACAGGAACCCTCGACGGATTCACCGGCACCCACACCAACTTCGGCAACGGGGCCGGAACCTGGGCGCCCACCGGTGGAGCTCCCGACGACGATATGACCTATCAGTTCGTGGTCACGCTGCAGGACGACAACGCAGCCCAGGGACTGACCACCACCGCCAGCTTCACCTGGGAGGCCCAGAACACCTAACCCCGGGCACTTGCTGCCCCGGGACGGAGGCCGCCCATGGCCACAACCAACCCGCCCGCTGTCAGTGAAGGGGTGACCACCCGGTGGTCGCCCCTTCTCGCATACGTCGTCAGCGCCGTCTACGTGTGGTCGCTCATCTGGCTGATCCTGTGGGTGGCAGTGCCCGCGGCTCTGCTCGGTCTGGAGCCGGTGTTGATTACTTCGGACTCCATGGCACCTCAGGTGCGGTCCGGCGACTTCGTTCTGATGGCGGATGCACCCGACGATCTGGCCGAGGGATCGGTGGTTACCTTCCGGTTGGACGGAGGGCTCATCACCCATCGCGTCATCGGGGTCAACGGCGACGGCAGCTACCTAACCCAGGGTGATGCCAACCAGTTTCCCGACTCGACTCCGGTCGAGCTGGACAACGTCGAGGGAGCCCCCCGGCTACTGGTGAGCACGGTGGGCCTGCCCCTGTTGTGGGTCGAACAGGGCCGGTGGATTCCGCTGGCTCTGTGGGTCGTCGTCACTGCGGCAGCCGCCTCCTACCTCGTGGCGGCCGGCCGCCGCTCACCCCCGACCGCCGGAGGGGAGGCGCCCCGGAGACGGCGCTCCGCCCTGCCGGTACAGCTGCGCCGGGCCGCCACCATTGCCCTGGTGGCCTGGGTGGTCACGGCCACGACCGTCCCGTCGGCGGCCGCGCTCACGGCTACGACCGATAGCTCCGCGAACTCATTCACCGCCTCAGAGTGGGAGATGATCGTTGGTTTGGTTGGGGGGGTGGAGCATTCGTGTGGGGTGAGTGATGAGGGGGTTGTGTGGTGTTGGGGTTTGAACGATAAGGGTCAGTTGGGTGATGGGTCTACGTCTGATCATGAGGTTCCGGTGCAGGTGAGTGGTTTGTCGGGGGTGGTGTCTTTGGGGGCGGGTTCGAAGCATTCGTGTGGGGT
>JBPCTX010000105.1:0-8831 GCA_051011455.1 Acidimicrobiia bacterium
CGTCTAGCCCCTGCCGGACTCGGAACCGACAACTAGCTCCACGTCCCATGGTTCGGATGCCGGACGGCAGTAAGCAGTAAGCAGTAAGCAATGAGTGCTGGGCTTCGTGTTCTGGCCGATGGCCGATAGCCGAAAGCTGGTGGCTGGACATAGGCCCTTCAACCCCTTCAGTCGGGCGAAATCGGTTCCGATGTCTTCTGTAACCACTTCGCGGAATTGGATCGAATTCGATGGCCCAGCAATCTGGATCATGGGAAGGCAAGCCCGTCCGGGCTTTTCTCATTCGAGTGGCAGCCTTCGCGCTGCCGCTGATCTTCGCCATTGTTGTTGCCTGGCAGTTGACCAGGGCGCTGCCGACTCCCGAGACCTGGCCCGGCGTGATCTTCTGGTGGCTCCTGGTGATGGCCTCGTCAACAATGGCCTTGCGAATCGCCGACCGGTTCGCCAAGCGCCTCATGCCGTTGGCGGTCCTCATGAAACTGTCTCTTGTGTTCCCGGACGAGGCACCGAACCGGTTCGGCGTGTCCTTGAAGTCGGGCAACGCTCACACGCTCGAGGAGTTGCTCGAACGGGCTGAACGGGCCGGTCGCCACGACGACCTCACCGATGCTGCCGAGACGATCCTGGCCCTCGCCGCGGCCCTCAATGCCCATGACCCTCGCACCAGGGGTCATGGCGATCGGGTTCGGGCTTATGCCGACATGCTCGGAGAGGAGATGGGCTACACCGACGAGGAGCGCAACAAGCTCAAGTGGGCGGCCATGCTGCACGACATCGGCAAGCTGAGAGTCCCGGCCGAAGTCATCAACTCGCCCGGCAAGCTGACTGACGACGAGTGGAAGATCATGAGGAACCATCCCGATTGGGGGATGGAGTTGGCGGCACCTCTACTTCCATGGCTTGGTGAGTTCGCGGCTGCCATCGGGCAGCATCACGAGCGCTTCGATGGCAACGGTTACCCGAATGGAGTGGCCGGCGAGGAGATAGGCCTGGCAGCTCGCATCACGTCGGTGGCCGACACCTACGACGTCATGACGTCGGTTCGGTCTTACAAGGAGGCCAGGCCGGCCTCAGAGGCTCGGGAAGAGCTGGCCCGCTGTGCGGGAAGTCAATTCGATCCGGTTGTGGTCCGCGCTTTCCTCAACATCTCGCTCGGCCGCCAACGATGGGTGGCCGGTCCGCTTTCATGGCTGGCGCAGGTTCCCTTCTTCCAGAGTGCTCTCCAGGGTGCCACCACCCTTGCCCAGAATGCGGCCGTGGCCGCCCAGACCGGGTTGACGGCTACCGCCATCGGGGCCACTGCGGTGTTGGCTCCGGCCCTCATCGACACGCCCAAACCGACGGTAGAAGAGGCTGCCTTGCCGGCGGTGGTGCTGGAAGCGAACGATGACGTGCTGACCCTCGCCGAGGACGGTTCCGACACGGTCTTCCTGTTGGCCAATGATGTGGCCGCGTCGCTGGTGAGCATCGTCTCCGGTCCTTCCCACGGATCGGCCGTCCTCAGTGCGGGAGGCACCCTCACCTACACCCCCGATCCTGAGTTCGCCGGCGTCGACACGATCACGTACCAGGCCTGCAACCTCGACGGCGACTGCGTTACGGCTGTGCTCTCAATCACCGTGACACCCGTCAATGATCCGCCCGGATTGCCGGTACTGCCGATCTCCCTTGACGAGGACACCGCGACGACGATCGATATTCTCGGTTCGGTGACTGATCCTGATGGCGACCCGGCCGCCGCGTCGGTCACGCTGGTGGGAGTGGCGGCGGAGGGACTGATTCTGGCCAACGGTGACGGCACCTTCGACTACACCCCGCCTCCCGACTTCTTTGGGACCGACTCGTTCACCGTTCAGATCTGTGATGAGGGCGGCGCCTGCGAGCTCGAGACGCTGCCTGTCATGGTCACTCCAATCAACGATGCACCGGTGGTGAGCGTGACTCCGCCGGCAGTGGTCGAGGACACTCCGGCCTCGATCTTCGTTGATGCCTCCGACGTGGACGGCGACGTTCTCGTCACATCGATCACATCGGGGCCGGTGTCGGGCAGCGCAATAGTGGACCTCGACGGTTCGATCTTCTATACCCCCGGAGCCGACTTCAACGGCCCCGAGTCGATCGAGATCGAGGTTTGCGACGCCACGCTCTGTGTCACCGAGGCCATCGCCTTCAGTGTCGCGGCCGTGAATGACCCGCCGGTCGTGCCTGGTCCCGGTCCACTGACTACTGCCGAAGACACCATGGTCTCCTTCGATCCGTTGGCGGGCGCCTTCGACCCGGAGGGCGGGGCGGTCTCACTCGACAGCTTCGACCCCGTGTCGGCTGCCGGGGGAACGATCGTCACCGGAAGCCTCGAGTACACACCTCCGGCGAACTACGTCGGCATCGACACCTTCACCTATGCAGTGGCCGATCCGGAGGGTGCCACCACCTCGGCGGTCGTCACGGTGACGGTGACTGCCGAAAACGACATCCCGGTCGCGTTGGATGACGGCTACTCGACGAACGAAGATGAGCCTCTCTCCGTTGCTGTTCCCGGATTGCTCGTCAACGACAGCGACGTGGACGGAGATCCTCTCAGTGCCGCACTCGAATCCCCGGCCGGGTCGGGAGCTGCAGTCGTGAACGCCGACGGTTCCTTCACCTATACCCCTGATCCCGACTTCGTTGGAGCAGATTCATTCACTTACCGACTCGACGACGGGGCGGGTGGGCTTGCAACCGCAACCGCCAGCATCGAGGTCTTACCCGTCAACGACGCGCCGGATGCGTTCGATGATGTCGAGAGCACTCTGGGACCCGGGGCGGTGAATGTTGCCGTTCTGGCCAACGACGTAGATGTCGAAGGCGACTTCGATGTCTCGTCGGTTGCGGTGGTGGTGCCGCCGACCAAGGGAACTGCTCTTGCCAAGCCGGACGGCACCGTCGACTACACCCCGACCGAGGGCGAGCAAGGCAGCGACGCCTTCGTCTATCAGATTTGCGACCTGTCTGCTCTGTGTGATGTGGCAACTGTCACCATGGGACTGATGGGGCCCGATGCCGTGGATGACGCGGCGTCGATGGCTGAGGACTCGGGGCCCCTGACGATCTCCGCAACCGACAACGACACCGATCCCGATGCCAACTTCGATCCGACATCCGCTGTCGTCCTCACTCCTGCTGTCAGCGGCACGGCGGTAGCCAACGGCGACGGGAGCTTCGACTACTCGCCAAATCCAAATTTCTACGGGACCGACTCGTTCGAGTACCGGGTGTGCGACCTGGCGGCTGCCTGTGACGTGGCCTCGGTGACGATCAGTGTGACTGCGGTCAATGATGACCCGGTAGCGGTTGATGATGGTGGGGTTGGGTTCACGACGGCTGAGGACACGCCGTTCACGACTGCGAGTGTGATCGGTAACGACACCGATGTTGAGGATGGGTCTCCGGATGCTTCGACGGTGGTGGTGGTTGGGGTTACTCCACCGGGGTTGGTCAACAATGGGGATGGGACTTTTGATTACAGCCCGCCGGGGGATTCCAATGGTGATGTGGTGTTCACCTATGAGGTGGATGACTCGGTTGGGGCCACCTCGAATGTGGCGTCGGTGACGATCACTGTGACGGCGGTCAATGATGACCCGGTAGCGGTTGATGATGCGCCAAGCGTCGACGAGGACACTCCGGCCGGTGTCACCTTCGATGTCCTCGCTAATGACACCGACGTTGATCCGGACACGTTGTCGCTCGACTCGTACGACGGATCTGGCGTCACCGTCGGGACTCTGACCGACAACGGCGGCGGCAGTTTCACCTACCAGGCGCCGGACAACTACTTCGGATCGCAGACTTTCACCTATGACGTGACCGACGGCCTGGCCACCGACACCGGGACCGTGACGATAACGGTCAACAACGTGCCCGATGCACCGGACACCCAAGACGACGCCTACTCCACCCAGCGTGATACCGCCCTGGTCGAGCCGGCACCGGGCGTCCTCGCCAACGACTCCGACTATGACGGCGATCCGCTGGCGGCCGCTCTCGCCTCTCCGCCCGGCAATGGCATGGTGGTGCTCAACCCCGACGGATCCTTCACCTACACCCCCGATCCCGGTTTCGTGGGCTCGGACTCCTTCAGCTATACCGCCGACGACGGTCTCCACCCCCCGGTTGCCGCCAACGTAAACATCACGGTGGACGATGGGATCGTCATGGCCGGCTGGTTCCTGGGCGATTCGGGATCCTCGCCCGATACCTATGACTTTGTTGCCGTCCCGCCTCCCCTCGGCAATCCGGACCCGGACGGCGACTCCGACCCGGGACTGACCATCAAGAACTCCGGCGGCTCCGAATCTGAATCCGACCCCCTCAAGTATCAGCATTGGCTGCTGGTACCCACCCTGGCGCCGGTTGAGCTCAATGGGCCGATCACGCTCGAGCTGTGGAGTACGGTCGAGGGCTTCCAGACGGACAAGGACATCGACGTCGTGGTCTGGGTGCACGATTGTGACCCGGCCGGCGTGGTGTGCGGCCCGGCGCTTCTTCATTACGACGTTCACCACGACAATTGGAACGGCGGAGTCGCCGACTTCGTCTATCACGAGATCATCGCCGGTTCAGTGAGCCACACTGTCGCAGTGGGCCGCTCGCTTCGGGTCCGGCTCCAGTTCGATCATCAAGACGTGTGGGTGGACATGAATTCCGACCATCCGTCCCGGGTGGTGTTCACCGAAGCCAACCGCCCGCCGCTCACGAACCCCGACGCCGGCGTCGTCCTGGAGGACGGCGGGCCCGTGAACATCAACGTGCTGGGCAACGACTCGGACCCCAACCTGGACTCGCCGTCACTGGCGATTGACAGTGCACCGGGCAACGGATCTGCTCTGGTGGTGGCCGGTCCCACTATTGATTACGACCCCGATCCCGACTACTTCGGCAGTGACAGCTTCACCTACCGGATCTGCGACACGTCGGCCGCCTGTAGCGTCGAAACGGTGTCGATCACCGTGACCTCTGTCAACGATGTCCCCAGCTTCACGGTCGGCCCCGATGAAACTGTCCTCGAGGATGATGGTGGCCAGAGTGTCGACCCGCACCCGACCGCCATCTCTCCGGGTCCGGCCAACGAGTCGGGTCAGAGCACCAGCTTCAACGTGAGCAACGACAACCCGGCACTCTTCAAGAACGCCCCCACCATTGATTCGGGAGGGAAGCTCGAGTACGAAGCCTGGGATGATGTATCCGGCTCTGCGACGGTGACCGTGAGCATTTCCGATGATGGTGGGACCGCCGACGGCGGAGTCGACACCTCAGCGGACCAGAGCTTCACGATCACCGTTACGGACGTGAACGATCAGCCTGACTTCAACGACGGCTCAGACGTCACAGTGAGCGAAGACGCCGGTCCGCACACGTTCTCCGGTTGGGCGACTGCCATCACTGCCGGCGTAGCCCAGGAGGAGCCTCCCACCCAGACCCTCACCTTCAACGTCACAGCCAACGACAACCCGGCTCTGTTCAGCGCCGGGCCCACCATTGACGCGGTGACAGGCGATTTGACTTTCGACACGGTGGGCGACGCTTTCGGAACAGCCAATCTCACGCTCACCATCTCCGACGACGGCGGGACCGCCAACGGTGGAGTGGACACCTCCGACCCGCAGAACTTCAAGATCACGGTCGACCCGGTCAACGATGATCCCACCGCCAACGACGACAGCTATCCGTTGGCTTTGATCGAGGGCGGTAGCTTCTCGACCACCGCCGGTGTGGACGGCGTGTCCGACAACGACACCGACCTGGAAGACGGGACTCCTCCTGGTGGAGACGCCAGCCTGGTAGCGCCGCCGTCCTACCACGCCGGCGCGTTCACGCTCAACAACGACGGCTCCTTCACGTACACCCACGATGGTTCTGAGAACTTCACCGATAGCTTCACCTACACCGTGGATGACAGCGACAGCGGCACCTCCAACCTGGCCACCGTCACCATCACGATCATCCCGGGCAACGACGCCCCTGTCGCTGCGGACGACGACGGTCTGGGGACCTTCTGGGAGCCGTACTTCCATGTTCCGGAGTTCAACCCGCCCACGCTGATCCCGGCCGCTGCCCTGATCGACAACGACTCCGACCCGGAAGGTGATCCCCTCACGATTGTTGTGGCATCGGGGCCCACCAGCGCCGGAGGGTTCGTCTCCTGTGACCCGACCGGCTGCACCTACACATCCCCGGCCGGCAATGTCTTCGACACGTTCACTTATCAGGTCGACGACGGCACGCTCGTCTCGGCCCCGGCCACTGTCACCATCGACGTCGAGAACACGGAGGCCGGACTGGTGCTGACCGCCATCTCGGCGGTCCCGAACCCCGTGACGCTCGGGAGCAATGTGACATTCGTGACCGACGTAGTCAACCTGGGAGCCGACGGTACCGGCGGCGTCGTCCTGTCTGCGGACTACCCGGCCGGAACGTCCTTCTTCTCTGCCTCGTCTACCAAGGGTGGCTGTTCGGACGTCGGCAGCCGCGTTACGTGCAGCATCGGGAACATGGCTCTCTTCGAGCTGCAAACGGTGACAGTGGTTCTAACCATCGACACCGGGCCGGGCCCCATCATGCTGACCCCGTGGGTGACAACCGGCAGTTCCGGCGATCCCAACCCGACTTCCAACTACGCCACCCATGTGGTGGGAATCATCTAGTCGGTTGCTTCCGAAGCTCGAGACATCCTGCTGAATCTCGGCGCTCACGCCTCCACTTTTGACGAGTTCGACGATCAGAACGTGCTGCACTAGGGACTTGGGCATGCTCGATTGCGGTTCCTAATCTCCACGGTGGGAAAGGAGTCCCAGCCGCGTGGAGTTATTCGACTATCTGCCCATCGCCGTCATGGTCGTTCTCGGCGTCGGATTTGCCGTCGTTTCGCTCTTCATTTCCCGATTAGTGGCCCCCAGCAAGCCGACACCGGAGAAACTGGCTCCCTATGAATCCGGAATCGTCCCAGAGGTCGAGCCGGTCGAGCGATTCCCGGTCAAGTTCTACCTGGTGGCGATGCTGTTCGTCATCTTTGACATCGAAATCATCTTCCTGTTCGCCTGGGCCTCACGTTTCAGCGAGCTTGGGTGGGTGGGTGTAGGCACCATTGCGGTCTTTATCGCATTGGCGATTGAGACGCTCATATATGTGTGGAAGCGTGGAGCTCTGGACTGGAATCCGCCCCGCCGGGAGCGCTACGTCCGCGAGACCGAGGAAGCCGCCTGATGGCCGATCCCCCCGGCTTCCTCACCACCACCATCAACTCGATCGCCAACTGGGCCCGATACCAGTCGTCCTGGGGAGCCACTTTCGGGCTGGCCTGTTGCGCCATCGAGATGATGCACACCGGGGCTGCTCACAACGACCTGGCCCGCTTCGGAATGGAAGTGTTCCGGGCCTCGCCCCGCCAGGCTGACCTGATGATTGTGGCAGGCCGGGTGTCACAGAAAATGGCTCCGGTGCTCCGCCAGGTCTACGACCAGATGCCAGAGCCCAAATGGGTCATCTCGATGGGAGCCTGCGCCTCCTCGGGCGGCATGTTCAACAACTACGCGCTGGTGCAGGGCGTCGATCAGGTGGTTCCGGTCGATGTCTATGTGCCGGGTTGCCCGCCCGGTCCCCAATCCCTGATGCATGCCATCCTCACCCTGCACGAGGGAATCAAGAGCGGCGAGTTCGTGCGGGTATGACGGACGAACCGGCCACCCCCGTGGAGGAGGAACTTCCAGCATCGGTCCCGGAGCTGCCCGGACCGCTGGCGGCTCTGGCGGAAGCGTTTCCGGGAGCCGTCGTAGAGAGCTCCGCTACGGGTCAGAACGTGTTCAGGTTGCCGGGCGAGGACATCGTCGAGTTTGCAGCGGCCGCCCGTGAGGGCGGCTTCGAGATGTTCATTGACGTCACAGCGGTCGACTACCGGGGCAGCCGTCCCGGCCCCCGGTTCGACCTGGTAATCGGGCTCCTTTCGCTGCGGCACAACCTGCGGCTCAGGATCCTGGTGGGTCTGGACGGCGATCCACCGGTGGTTCCTTCGATTACCGGGGTCTATGCCGGGGCCAACTTCTACGAACGGGAGGTTTACGACCTGTTCGGAATCGAGTTCAGCGGCCACCCCGATCTCACGCGCATAATGCTCCCCGACGACTGGGACGGTCATCCCCTTCGCAAGGACTCGCCGGTCGGCTCGGTTCCCATTCAGTTCCGTGGAACGCACAAGGTTCAGTGATGAGTGAAGACCTGACCACCGAAGACGCCACCGCCGGGGACGGCACCGACACTCCGGCCACCGAGGGCGAGCGCCGACAGCTGCACGAAATCTGGGCTGCCGGCACCGAGGAACCGGCCTGGGTAACGGCCTCCACCGCCGAAGGCGCCCAACTGATGCTCTCTCGCGACAACGCCTCGGAGGCCGAAGTCGCCGAGGAGGGCGGCACTCTGATCACCGACGACAGACTGTTCAACGAGGTGGCCTCCGATGAGGAAACCACCATTCTCAACATGGGGCCACAGCATCCATCGACCCACGGGGTCCTGCGGCTGCAGCTGGAGTTGGAGGGTGAGATCGTTCGCCGGGTGAAGCCTGTTATCGGCTACCTCCACACCGGAATGGAGAAGACCGGCGAGACCCTCACGTTCATGCAGGGCCCGACCAACGTCACCCGAATGGACTACCTGGCGCCCTTCCACAACGAACTGTGCTTCTCACTAGCCACCGAAGCGCTGCTTGACATCGAGATCCCCCCCCGGGCCCAGGCAATCAGGGTGCTGATGACTGAGCTCAACCGGGTCTCCAGCCATTTGACCTGGGTGGCCAC
>JBPCTX010000106.1:0-4163 GCA_051011455.1 Acidimicrobiia bacterium
GTTCGTCCAGCGCCCGGAACAAACCGAAGTGGGCAATCCCCCGCGCCCCACCGCCGCTGAGTACCAGTGCAATCTCGCGCCCGGTGAGTGCCCTGGCCACCCGGTGCACATCGTCGCGGCTGTGCAGCCGTACGTGATGGAGGCGGTGAACGGGCCGTTGCGCCAGCCAACGGGACCCACCACGCGGCAACTCGGCCTCAGGTGGCTGGATGAGCACAAGGTCGACCCTGGCTCGCACCATCCCGCCGTCAGAACCGAGCAGGCTCCTCTCCACCTCGGTGAGCGCAGACTCGCCCCCTGCTTCCCCCACCAGCACCACCCGATCGGCCTGACGCAAGCAACGGTCCGTCCAGGCCGATGGATCCGGGTCCGCCAGGTAGACCAGCAGGTCGTGAGTGGTTTCCAGGTCGTGCAACAGCCTGGTCAGGTCGTCTTCGTGGGCTTGCTCTACGTCCTGGCCCGTTACAAGCAGTGAGTTGCTCCGTTCGGCGAGGATCGACGTGAGATACCGGGCAAACGTTGCAGTTTCGGCTCCGCCGCCGACCGGGACCACTGTGATCGTCCTCACCGAGGCCCCGGCGGCCTCGGATCTGATCGACCGGCGCAGCCGCTGGATCAAGAGCTGGGTGATGGCAAACAGCTCGTCGGGCTCCTCACGCAGGAAGCGCACGAAGGCGTCGGCGGGGATGTGAACCAGGTTGGAGTCCCGCAGGGCTCGCACGGTGGCCGACCGCGGCTCGTCGGCCAGGATTCCCATCTCGCCGATCACTTCGCCCCGCCCGATCTCACCGACGAGAGTTTCTCCACCCTCATTGCCGACAAACGCCTGCAAACGGCCGCTGGCGACGGCGAACAAAGCGTCGGACGGGTCGCCCTCGCGAATCAGAGTCTCGCCCCCCGGGAGGTGTCGAACGTCTGCCTCGGTGGCCAGACGCGCCAACGACGCCTGGTCTATGCCGGCGAAGAGCTCGATGCCGGCAAGTAGTTCTTGAATGCTCCGCCCACTCAGAAGTGTCACTCCCAACCTCCCGCCGCAGACAATACCTAGAGGTCTAGCTGCATGCCTGCGTAGGCGGCCACCGTGTTGGGGAAGCGCTCCTGGACAGCGGCCAACAACTCGTCTACACCTTCATCGGTCCGCTCCGGATCATGGCTGATCAGCACCAGGCGATCTACTCCGGCTCGTTCGGCGATCTCGGCCGCCTGCTCCCAGGTGGAATGGCCCCATCCCCGGTGCACGTCGAACTCGTCGGGAAGGTATTGACCATCGTGAATGAGAACGTCGGCACCCTGCGCCAACTCGACCAGCGATTCATCAGATGACGGATCGCCGGCCTCGACATCGGTTGCCAACACCAGTGTCCGGTCACCGTGCTCGATGCGGTAGCCAGTCACGCCCTGCGGATGAAACAACTGAGCCGCCCTGACGGTGACCGGGCCCACCTCCCAAGCTCCGGCTGGAACACTCATGAAGCTGTGCTGGGAAGGGGCGTCGCTCAGCGGCACCGGGAAGAGCGGAGCCGACATCACTCCCGATATCCCGTCCTCCACGCTGTGGTTCTCCCACGGGCTCGAATAGAACTCGAAGGTGTTCGCAGGGTTGTAGAGGGCGGTGAAGAAGGGCAGCCCCAGCAGATGATCCCAATGGAAGTGCGTGACCAGGAAGGTGAAGGTAAGGGCACCGTCTCCCTCGGGTAGATGGTGCTGCAAATCGCGCAAGCCCGTACCGGCATCCAGGACCAGGAAGTGATCGTCGGCCAGGCGGGCCGAAATGCAAATGGTCGATCCGCCGTAGCGAACACTGTCGGGCCGGTCGATGGCGGTAGAGCCCCGGACCCCATGGAATGTGAACGTCAGGCCATCAGGCATCCCGACACGCTACCCGCCTCGAACCCTCGGCGCAGGCTTGATTAGTCTGCACGGCTGACAACCCGAGTGGGAGTAAATGAGGTTCGCCACACTGCGACCGCCCCGCCTTCGCACGAAGAGCGAGGAAGGAGAACGTTCAGCTACTTGGCTGGAGCTGTTCTACGACCTCGTATTCGTCGTGGCCGTCGCCGCTCTCGGCCACCGCCTCCTGGTCGATCCCAGCTGGACGGGCGGGCTCGCCTATGTCGGATTCTTCATCCCTTTGTGGTGGGCCTGGGTCGGCTACACGTTCTACGCCGACCGTTACGACACCGACGACCTTGGTCAGCGCAACCTGGCCGCAGCGCAGATCATGGCGGTGGCCTTCATGGCCGCCAGCGTCGGCGGCGAGACGGACAGCACCTTCGCCTTTGCTCTGGCATTCATTGCCGCTCGCAGCATCCTCGTCATTATGTACATCCGGGCGCGCCGCCACGTGCACGAGACCAGAGAGCTGGTGACCGGCTACATCAAGGGCCACTCCATCGCCATCGGGGTGTGGGTGCTCTCGCTTCTTGTTCCAGAGGAAATCCGCATCGTCCTGTGGGCCATCGCTCTCGCTATCGACTTCTATACCCCGTACCACTTCCGCACCATCCAGGCCAAGGTCCCGCTCGACACCTCGCACCTGCCGGAGCGGTTCGGACTGTTCACGATCCTGGTTCTCGGCGAGTCGATAGCCGCCACGATCGCCGGATTGAGCCATGAGGGCTGGCATGTCCGCCCGGTAATCGGTTCCGTGCTCGCCGTCATCATCGCCACCGGACTGTGGTGGATCTACTTCGACAACTCGGAAGGCTCGGTGGTGAGGAGGCGAAAGGGCCAACGCAAGGCCTGGAAACCCACCGTCTGGATCTACAGCCACCTTCCGCTCGCCATCGCCCTTACCGCTTCGGGAATCGGCCTCGAGTTCGTGATCACCGACCACTGGCACATGGCCGAACGCATGGTGGTCACACTCGGCGTAGCCGGCGCTTTCGTGGCGATGGGCCTCATCCACATCGCCACCGAAGCAGGGTCTGAGCGCGACGACGAACTCAAAGCCCGGGTCCGCTTTGGAGCAGCCGGCGTGGTGGTGCTGCTCGGTCTGCTGGCCGGAGATCTCGCGCCCAACTGGTTCGCATTCCTCATAGCCCTCCTGGTCATCGCCCAGGTCGGCCTCGACGTCGCCCTCGAGCCTCGCGGCTCGTCGGTTCCCGAACCTGCCGAGGAGGCTCCGGCAGTCGCCCAGGCCGCCGACGACGCCGAAAAGGCACCGCCGGGCAATGACGAACTGCCCGATACGGACTAACCTCCCGTCCGGGTCGCTAGCTCAATCTGGCAGAGCAACGGACTCTTAATCCGTAGGTTGTGGGTTCAAGTCCCACGCGACCCACGGCAACCCTTTCGGGTTGCTTGCGAGTTGGCTTCGCCAACTCGGCCTGGGATACGTCGAGCCTGAGCTCGTAGTCCTGCGGTCCGCCTAGCGGGTGTAGCCGAACTGGTATAGGCGCCAGATTTAGGATCTGGTGGGTTCGTCCCATTGGGGGTTCGAGTCCCTCCACCCGCACCGAACTAGCGGCTGGCCCTCTTCTCCGCCGTTGCCGCCATCCGCCGGACCATGCGGCGCCAGATCGGGCGGTGGAAGGGCAAGAGCACCCACCAGTAGAGACGGCCCAGCAGTCCGCGCGGCACGAACATGGCTCGCTGCAACAAACGCGACCCATCCCCATTGGGATCGACCTTCCACCCCAGCCAGGCCGAACCGGGGACCTTCATTTCCGCCTGGAGGGTAAGAAGATGGTCTTCGGGGTCCACCTCGACCACCCGGAAGAAGTCGAGCGCCTCGCCCGAGCGGAGGTCTTCCGGATGGCGCCGCCCCCGCCGCAGGCCGACGCCTCCGATCAGACTGTCCAACCAGCCCCGGACTCGCCAGGCCCAGTTCATCGAGTAGTAGCCGACGTCGCCGCCGATGCGGGTCACGGCCCAGAACAGGTCATCGGCGGGGGCGGACGACTCACTCTCCCGCTCGTCGATCATCATGGCTGCTCCCGACCAGCGGGGGTCGCCGGGCAACGGCAACGCGGGCTGGGTCACGGCATCCGACCAGCGGGTCTCGACGTTCTCCTCAGAAATTCGACTCAGCGCCAGCCCGACGCTGGTGCGGTAGTCGAAGAGCTTCTCCGGTTCGAAACCGGACGGCGACGGCCCGTCCACCACCACATCGGTCCGCAGACTCTCGATCAACGGCCGGATGGTGGCCTGATCGAGCGGGG
>JBPCTX010000107.1:0-7602 GCA_051011455.1 Acidimicrobiia bacterium
GAACCCCCTTGCTTCTGGCCGATAGCCGATAGCCGATAGCCGATAGCCGATAGCCGATAGCCGATAGCCGATAGCCGATGGCCGATGGCTGATGGCTGAAAGCTGATTGCTGATGGCTGATGGCTGAAAGCTGATTGCTGATTGCCGATGGCCGACAGCCGGCTCCCCGTTGGAGTTCGGGGCCGGGTGTGCCATCATTGGCTCATGACTTCAGTGCAGCGGGAGCTCTATCAGTTACATGCGAGTGTGTGCAAGGGCCTAGCCGACCCCAAGCGGCTGCTCATCCTCAACGCTCTTCGGAATGGCGAACTTTCGGTCACCGAGATCTGCGACGAGGTTGGCTTCGCCCAGGCCAACGTTTCTCAACACCTGGCGGTGCTGCGGGATCGGGGCCTGGTTTCGGCCAGAAAAGAGGGCCAGTACGTCTACTACTCGGTCGCCTCTCCCAAGATCATCGAAGCACTCGACTTGCTGCGCGAGGTTATGACCGAGCAGGTCGCCTCGCCGGTTGCCTAGCGGTCTGGTTGTACGCAGCCCGCCGTTCTCGTAAGCTCGGACATGCGGATACCCGCATATGTTTGCGATAAGGAGAAACGATGAGCCACACGATCACTACCGACGACCTTGCCCAACGGGTCGACGACGCCGCCCGTGCCCCGTTCATCCTCGACGTGCGGGCCCAGGAGCAGTTCGACCGTTGGCGCATCGAAGGCAAAGCCCAGTTGGTGATGGAGAACATCCCTTACTGGACCGCCCTCACCGACCTCGGCCAGATCGTCGAGAAGCTCCCCGAGCATCAGGAAGTGGTGGTCGTGTGCGCCCACGGAGGTTCGTCCGGCATGGTGGCCGAGATGGTGGACCGTCCCAATGTTCACAACCTCGAGGGTGGCATGGACGCCTGGGCCAACACACTGGTTCCCCGCACGCTGTATGACGACGGGACCCAGTTTGTCGTCCAGTTAGACCGCATTGCCAAAGCCTGCCTTTCTTATGCGGTTGGCGCTCGCGGCCAAACGATGGCATTGATCGATCCGAGCGGGTCGGTGGAGCCCTATCTGGCGATCGCCGAAGAAATGAATACCGAGATCACGGACGTCTTTGACACCCACCTGCACGCCGATCACATCTCGCTCGGACGCCAGCTGGCCTCCCACTCCGATGGGGTGTATCACCTCGCACCCGGCGATGGAGAGGGAGCGGCCTACGAGTACGCCCCCCTGGTGGACGGCGAGGTGTTCACCTTTGGAGAATTGGAGCTGATCGTTCGCTCGGTAGCTACCCCAGGTCACACCCCCGGTAGCACTTCGCTGGAGGTGCATGAACGGTTCTTGATGACCGGGGACGCGGTGTTCGTCAGCGGAGTCGGACGCCCCGACCTGGGCGGCGAGACCGAGCCGTGGGCTCGTGACCTGTTCAACACCATCCACGCCAAGTTGGCCGGACTCAGCCGTGAGCTGCAGGTGTGCCCTGCCCACTACACGGCTCGCTCCGAATCCGGCGATGACGGCACCATCCGCCGGGTGCTTGGCGACCTGCTGGAGAACGACTCGGTGGTGTCGATTGCCGACGAAGAGGAGTTCGTGTCCTACGTCGTCGGACATCTGGGCGAGCCGCCCGAGGTCTACAGCAAGATCCGGTTGGTCAACCTGGGACTGACCGCCCCCGATCCGGACATGGCCAAGGAGCTCGAGGTCGGCCGCAACGAGTGCGCTCTCAGCGAGTGACGCCTCTCCGGTGAGCTCCTCCGCCGATTCAGCGCCCCCGGAGACGCTCCCCGCATCGCACCGCCTGACCCGAGGCGACATCATTGCCGGTATCAGCGTGGCGCTGGTGCTCATTCCCCAATCGCTGGCATACGCCGAACTGGCGGGCTTGCCCGCCTACTACGGCCTGTATGCGGCGGCGGTCCCGCCCCTGGCGGCTGCCTTCTTCGCCTCGTCCCGCTATCTCCAGACTGGCCCGGTGGCGATGACGGCGCTGTTGACGTTCGGGGCTCTCTCGGCGTTTGCCGAACCGTTCACCGAGGAGTGGATCAAACTGGCCGCCCTACTGGCTCTGATTGTCGGCCTCACCCGGCTGCTGCTTGGCCTGATCCGGGGCGGTGTGATCGCCTACTTCATGTCCCAGCCCGTGCTGGTCGGATTCACAACCGCCGCCGCCATCCTGATCGTGTCTTCGCAGCTGCCGACGGCTCTGGGCGTCCGAGCAGACGGCGACACGATTCTGAGCCGGTTGTGGTGGACGATCACTCACTTCGACGAGTGGGAGATGACCGCCATCATTCTTTCGCTCATCACGGTTGCCCTGGTGGCAGGCGGGCGGCGGATCCACCGGCTCTTTCCCGGCGTCCTCATCGCAGTAGGTGTGGGCATCGTCTACAGCGTGGTCGCCGGCTACGAGGGTCTCCGGGTTGGTGATGTCGACTTGAGCTTCCCCGGCTCTCCACTCGACCTTCCCTGGGGAGACGTGTGGTCCTTGATCGTGCCGGGGGCGGTGATCGCACTGGTCGGCTTTGCCGAACCGGCTGCCATTGCCCGCATCTTCGCGGCTCAGGATCGGGAACGATGGAGCCCCAACCGTGAGCTGATCAGCCAGGGCGTAGCCAACCTGGCCTCGGGCCTGTCGGGTGGTTTCCCGGTAGGAGGGTCATTCTCCCGCAGCTCGATCAACCGGTTGGTTGGTGGAGACACCCGGTGGAGCGGGGCGGTGACCGGGGCGGCGGTGTTGGCCTTCCTGCCGTTGGCAGGAGTCATGTCGGACCTTCCCCGTGCGGTGCTGGCCGCCATCGTGGTGGCAGCGGTGGCCCGTCTGATCAACATCCCACGGCTGCTCGGTTTCTGGCGAATGTCGCCCGTGCAGGCGCTGGTGGCCTGGATCACCTTCGCCGCCACCCTCATCCTCTCACCGCGCATCGACCTGGCCGTCGTGCTGGGGGTCGGGCTCGGGATCACAGTCCATCTCTGGCGGGAGTTGCGGGTGCCTGTCGGTTCGGCATATGAGAACGGCGTGCTGACCCTGCGCCCGCAGGGCGTCGTGTTCTTCGGCTCGTCGCCCGATGTGGCCGAAGCGATGCTCGAGCTGCTGGCCAAGTACCCCGATGCAGACCGGGTGGTGTTCGATCTGGCCGCCGTCGGCCGGGTCGACCTGACCGGAGCGTTGGCTCTCAAAACGCTGGTCGACGACGCCAGGCTGGCCGGGCTGGAGGCCGACGTTGCCGGCATCCCCGACCACGCCGAGCGGGTATTGAAGGCAGTGTGGGAGGGTGAGTCGGCCACCAGGAGGGACCGCGACTCCTCATGATCCTGGGAGTGGTTCTGGCCGGGGGAGCCTCCCGACGAATGGGATCCGACAAAGCGATGGTTGAGGTGGCGGGTCGGTCGATGCTCGAGCGGGTGGCCGCCGCCACTTCCGATGTCGCCGACCAGGTGGTGGTGGCCGGACGGGACGGAAACCTCTCCGGATTCCGTGGGATCCCCGATCAGGTCGATGGCCCGGTCGGACCCCTGGCCGGGCTCTCAGCTGCGCTGGCAGAGGCTGAACTAATCGGGGCCGGGGCGGTGCTGCTGGTGGCCGTCGACCAGCCGTTCGTTCGTCGGGCAACCCTGCAATGCCTGATCGACGAGTTCGACGGCCGGGCGGTGGTGCCTGAGTCAGACGGGGTCCGGCAGGTGACTTGTGCGCTCTATCCGGCCGCCTGGCAGGAGGAGGCTGCCGCTGAGCTGGCCGCCGGCGGATCCGTCCAGACACTGTTGGACAGGATGCCTGTCCGGAAGGTCACCCCGGAGACCTGGAGGAGCTGGGGAGAAGACGGCCGCTCGTGGTTCAGCGTCGACGATACGACTGCGCTCGAGCAGGGACTCGAGCGCTACGGGTCAGTCTTCGAGTAGGTTGTCGCCCATTCCGGCGGCCTCTTGCCAGGCCGTTTCCGCGTCTATCCCGGCCGCCACTCGATTGGCCACGTACCAGCCGGCCAGAAAGGTGGCCAGGGGAGCGTTCTTGCGCTCGCTGCCGTGGGCGACCCGGCGAGTGAAGTCGAGCAAGGAGTCCTCGTCGGGTATCGAGATGTCACTTCCGGTTGCCCCGGATAGGGCCTGGGAGTAATCGTTTGTCCACATGCGACCATCTTGGCATGAGTGACCCAGATTGGACGGCCTTGCCGGTAGCGTGCGGGCTATGGCACTGCGACAAGACCAGGGGATCGTTCTGCGCGGCTACCCGTTTGGCGAGGCCGACAAGGTGGTGGTGCTTCTCAGCCCCAACCACGGCAAGGTGCGGGCAGTCGCCAAAGGGGTCCGCAAGACCAAGAGCCGGTTCGGTGGCCGCTTAGAGCCGTTCACCCATGTCGATGTCCTCCTCTACGAGGGCCGCAACCTGGACACGATCACCCAGGTCACAGTGGTGGAAGCCTTCTCCCACCTACGACTGGAATTGGACCGGGTACTGGCGGCGGGGACCATGGTTGAGGCGATAGACGCTGTGGCCCAGGAGGAGGCCGGCTCGCACCGGCAGTTCCTGTTGCTCCAGCGAGGGTTGCGGGCGCTCGAGGCCGGACCGGTCCATCCCGATCTGGTAGCGGCCTTCCTGCTCAAGCTGGCCGTCGTTGTGGGGGTTGCCCCGGCGCTTGGCGCATGTGCGGAGTGTGGATCCACCGAGGACCTCGTTCGTTTCAGCCTCGCTTCCGGGGGAGCGGTTTGCGGGCTGTGCAGTCACGACCGGGGAGTCAAACTGCGGGACGGCCTGACCGCTCACCTGGCCGCCCTGGTCGAAGCCGATCTGTCTGAGCTGCCTCCAGCCAACGAGTTGTCACGTGACGCCATCGGAATCACCAGGCGGTTCGTGGAGTACCACCTGGAACGGCGCCTGGAAAGCCTGAGCTTGCTGGATGGCTGACGAGCTCGACCGCTCCCGGATTCCCCGCCATATCGGAATCATCATGGACGGCAACGGCCGTTGGGCCAATGCCCGGGGCTTCGAACGCACCGTCGGACACGCCGCCGGTGAGCAATCCATCTTCGAGACCATCGACGACTGCCTGGAGCTGGGCGTGGACTGGTTGACGGTCTACGCATTCTCCACCGAGAACTGGAACCGGCCGGACGACGAGGTCGACTTCTTGATGGCCTTCAATGAGAGTCTGCTGGTCCGCCATCGTGACGAAGTAGCGGAGAAAGGGATCCGCCTGCACTTCGTCGGTTTGTCAGAAGACGACCGGGTTCCGGCCCGGGTGGTGGAGCGTATGGCCGAGAGCGAACGGGTGACCTCCAAAAACTCCAGGATGCACGTGGTCTTCGCCTTCAACTACGGGGGCCGGTCTGAGATCGTTGAGGCGGTCCGATCGATTGCCGGGGACGTCGCGGCCGGGACTCTTGATTTGGGCGATGTAGATGAGAACGCGATTGGCCGGCGGCTCTATCTACCGGACATGCCCGACCCCGAGCTGATTATCCGTACCAGCGGAGAGCAGCGCATCAGCAACTTCTTGCTGTGGCAGTCTGCATACTCCGAGCTTGTGTTCACGCCTGTGCTGTGGCCTGATTTCGACCGGGCGGCATTGATCGATTGCCTGGTGGAGTATCAGGGTCGCTCGCGCCGTTTCGGTGGGGTGTCCTCAGCGGAGGATGCGTCCTCAGCGGAGGACGGTGCGCAGCAGTAGCCCGACCGCCGCCAGGGCCGAGACCGCCAGGACCGCGTTCTTGAGCTTGGCGCCTTCGATCTGATCGGTGAAGAACCGGCTCAACCACAGGCCGGTGAAGGCGGCCGGGAGCAGCACCAGACCAACCTTGACGTCGTCGCCGCTGATTTCGCCGGTGGCGCTTCGGACGGCGATCGAGAAGACGATGCCGATGGCGAATATGGCATTGAGGCTGGATCGCAATCGGCCGCCTTCAACATCGCGGTAGAGCAAGGCGAGCGGGGGTCCGCCGATGGAAGCCACCAGACCCATCGTGCCCGAAGCAACTCCCGCCGTCACCTTGGTGATCGGAGTGAGACGAATCACGACGCCGCTGGCGACGATCACTACTCCGACCAGGACCAGGGCGGCGATGATGATGTCGAGGGCTGTGTCGGAAACCAGCTTGAGGAGCAGAACGCCAAGCGCCGCACCCGGGAGTCGCCCGGCCAACACCCACCCGACGCCTGACAGGTCAAGGTGGCGCCACTCTCGCCACACCATCGCAAGAGCCAGCGGAAGCGCAATCAGAAGCTGGGGGACCGGGGCCAGATCCCGGTCGAGCAGGCTGAGCACGGGGACGGAAACCACCGCCAGCCCAAACCCGATCGTGCCCTGCACCAGGCCGGCGGCCACGGTGATGGCAAGCGCGAGAACGAGAATCCAGGGATCGGCGGGCATTGGTGCAGCCTACGGGTGCCTTGTCGGTGCTGACCTGGTGAAGGTGCGCCCGTTGGGGGCGAGACCTGTTCAAATGGGGTGATACGGCCGATAGGAAACCGTGCCCCGAACTCGAATGACTGTTCTCGCCCTCTGTGTTGGATTGGTGGCGGCAGCTTGCTCGTCGAGCAGCGAGGACTCAACCACCACCTCCACGATCTCGTCGACGACGACTACCACCGTTGCCCGCACTACCTCGACCACAGTCGCAGCGGCGTCGATGCCTGAGTTCGACGATGACGGCGAGATGATCTCCGTGGACCCCGACGTCACCATTGGCGTTTTGGACAATGGCCTCACCTACTACGTGAGGCGCAACACCCGGCCGGGGGCACGAGCACAGCTGCGGTTGGCGGTGGCGGCCGGTTCCGCTCTGGAGGACGAGGACCAGCGGGGGGTTGCCCATTACCTCGAGCACATGATGTTCAACGGCACCGAGTCGTTCCCCGCCAACGAACTGGTCCGGGTGCTGGAACGATTCGGGTCCGAGTTCGGTCCCGACATCAACGCCTACACCAACCTGGATGAGACCGTCTACGAGCTGGAGGTGCCCACCGACACCCCCGGGATTCTCGAGACCGCCCTGGATGTGCTGTTTGAGTGGTCGGCCAAAGCCACCATCGATCCCGACGAGGTGGAAGCCGAGCGCGGCGTCCTCCTCGAGGAGTGGCGGCTGCGAAGCCAGAGCTTCTCCGGCCGCTACTTCGATGCGGTCAGCGATGTCCTGTTGCAGGGATCGCCCTACGCCGGCCATGACCCGCTGGCCGAGCCGGACGAGCTGGACGTCACTTCTGCCGACACCCTGCGCCGGTTCTATGAGGACTGGTACCGGCCGGACCTGATGGCCGTGGTGGCCGTCGGCGACTTCGAGGTCGAGGAAGTGGAACAGCTGATCCGGGAGCGGTTCGGCCAGCTGGAGCCGGTCGCGTCTCCCCGCCCCCGGCCGGTCTTTCACACTGATCCGTTCACCACCACCGGGGCGGTTGTGCTGGCCGACCCGGAGTCACCGAATGCGTTCGTCGAGCTCAACTACCCACTCAGTCAGCTGGAGCGGACGACCGTGGGCGCTGCTCGACAGGAGCTGGCGTTGTCCCTGGCCTTCGAGATGATCAGAGTCCGCCTGGACGAAGACTCCCGTCGCACCGACGCGCCATTCTTCAATCCCAGCCACGCCGCCAACCCGTACGTGACGGCTCAGCGCACCCCCGGCC
>JBPCTX010000108.1:0-3008 GCA_051011455.1 Acidimicrobiia bacterium
CAGGCCTGGGAGCGCGGACGTCACCACATCCACGCCATGCGATGGAAGTACGAGGACATGGAGGAGTCGGCCGGGAGATCTGGGAAGCTGCCGCAACCCCCGGCAATGACCTCTGAGTACGAGGGGAAGCTGCGAGCCGCAACGCTACTGGGGACGGGCGAGCACATCGCCGACCAGGTCGCCCAGATCAGGGAGGCGGCCGGCGTCGAGCTCGACATTGTCGCTCGATCGTATTTCCCAACCCTCGAATACCCCGAGCAGGCTGAGCTCCTTCAAGAGTTAGCTGAACAGGTCGCCCCTCTCATCTAGCCCTTCGGGCCCACCGGCTGCTCACTACCCGGTAGCGTGGAATCGAGTCGATCGTTTGGGGAGTTGTGGCTACTAGGAGCATCCTGGTGTTGCTCAGCACTGCTGGGGGCGGTGACCGCCAACCGGTGGTCAGCCTGGCAACCTCACTGCACCAGAGCGGGCACCGGGTAACCATCCTGTGTGATCGCGACACAGCCGCCATGGCAGCCGCCACCGGGCTGCCGAGCATCATCCACGATGTCGAACAGGTCGGATACATCTCGGGGTGGGCCCGGTCGCTGGCCGAGGACCCGGCCCCACCCAATCCATTCCTCAAGTGGGGCCGGCTGGCGCATGTCGAAGTGCGCCAGGCCTGCGTCGAGTTGGACCCCGACCTCATCGTCAGCTCGTTGTTCTGCATGGGCCTTGCCGACCTGCTGGCCGAGGATCTGTCGATCCCCTGGTGCCTTGTCAACCCCAGCTTCTACTTCGGCGAACACTCAACTCGCACCTGGGAAGAGGACTGGCACGGCCCGCTCGTGCCCCGCCTCGCCCGCGAGTGCTTCACCCCACTCGTCGATCGCGCCGACCTGGTGCTGCATGCCACCGATCCACTCTTCGATGTCGTGCCCGCCCAACTCCCCACCTCCCACCATTACGTCGGCTTCCTGCTGTGGGAACCGACGCAGGCAGAACCGGACTTTCTCCGCACACCGGGTGATCCATGGGCACTGGTGACTGCCAGCACTTCCCGCCCGTCCGATGAGGAGACGATGCTGCGGACGGCGGTCGGGGCTCTGACCGGCCGGCCGGTTCGTACAGTCCTCACCCTCCCGCGCCATGACAGCGACGCGGTCGACTTCCCGGGAGCCCTCGTGACCGGACACGCTCCCCACACGCCGATCCTGCGACAAAGCGCCCTGGCTATCAACCAGGCCGGCCACGGGATCGTCAGCAAATGCCTGACATACGGCGTGCCCATGGTGTTGCTGCCGTGGGACGCCGATCAACCGGGGGTGGCAGCCCGGGCGGCTGGGCTCGGCGTGGCGGCGGTGGTGCCCAGGGAGTCGATCAGTTCGCACAACCTGTCGCAAGCGGTGGGCGAGGTGCTCGACGGCGCCGGCTACCGGCAAGCCGCGGCCGCGGTTTCCTCCGCTCTGGCCGATCGGAGGCCGGCCGAGCAAGCGGTCGCTCTCGTCGAGGAGCTCTAGCCCGTCACGCCGCCTTCGGTCATGGCATGCAGGTCGAGAGCCGCCGCTAGCTCCTCGTCGGTCAATCCCGACTTCTCCGCTGCCACCTCTCGCACACCCCGCCCTTCGGCGAAAGCTGTTTTGGCAATGTCGGCGGCGAGGTCGTAGCCGATCCGGGGCGCGAGCGCCGTGATGATGATGATGTTGCGCTCCAACAACTCGGAGGCTCGCTCGGGGTCGGCTTCCAGGTTGGCAACGCACTTCTCGTCCAGAACCGTGGCGGCGTTGGCCAGCAAGTCGATCGCTTGCAGCAGGTTGTGGGCCATGACCGGCATCATCACGTTCAGTTCGAAGTTGCCATTGGCCCCGCTCCAGGTGACCGCGGCGTCGTTGCCCATCACCTGGGCGGCCACCATCATCACCGCCTCCGGAATGACCGGGTTGACTTTGCCGGGCATGATCGAGGAACCGGGTTGCAGCGAAGGCAGCTTGATCTCGGCGATTGCAGTACGCGGACCGGAGGAGAGCCAGCGCAGGTCGTTGGCAATCTTGAATAGTGAGGTGGCCACCGTCTTGAGGGCACCCGAGGCGGCCACCACGGCGTCCTTGGCCGCCTGGGCCTCGAAGTGGTTCTCTGCCTCCCGGAAAGGCATCCCGGTGCGCCCGGCGATGCGGGCGATGGTCTTGGCGGCGAAGCCTTCGGGAGCGTTGATCCCGGTTCCCACCGCGGTCCCACCCAGAGCCAGCTCCTCCAGATCCGGCAAGGCCGACTCCAGCCGCGCCCGGCCCTTGGCGACCTGGGCGGCGTAGCCCGAGAACTCCTGTCCCAGCCGGACCGGGGTGGCATCCATCAGGTGGGTTCGCCCCGACTTGACGATTCCATCGAACTCCGCCGCTTTGGCGGCGAGAGCGCCGGCCAGCTGGTCGAGCGCGGGCAGCAAGTCTTCCCGGATGGCGGCCACCGCCGCAATGTGGATGGCGGTCGGGATGACGTCGTTCGATGATTGTCCCTGGTTGACATGGTCGTTGGGATGGACCAGCCGGCTCCCCCGTTCACCACCAAGGGCCTCGGTAGCCAGGTTGGCAATCACCTCGTTGGCGTTGGTGTTTGTGGAGGTGCCGGAACCAGTTTGAAAGACGTCGAGGACAAACTGATCGTCCAGCTCGCCCGCCACCACCCGGTCGGCGGCGGCAGCGGCGGCTTCGGCCAACTCCGACGCGTAGGTCCCCAACTCCTGATTGGTCCGGGCGGCCTCGGCCTTGATGAGGCCGAGGGCCCAGATGAACCTGCGGCTGAAAACGATTCCTGAAATCGGGAAGTTGTCCCTGGCACGCTGGGTGGATGCTCCGTAGTAAGCGTCTTCCGGTACTTGCACCTCACCCATGGAGTCACGTTCAATCCGCATGTCGATCTCCTCGTCGATCTGTCGCTGCGCCCAAGCCTACGGAGCGAGCCGAGGGGGTAGGGTGCCGCCATGACCTCAGACATCACCCTCGCAGACCGGACCGTCATCGTCACCGGAGCCAGCC
>JBPCTX010000109.1:0-5829 GCA_051011455.1 Acidimicrobiia bacterium
CGGCCGAGAAGTCCTCCGGGAAGTTGGCGACGTTCTGGAGGTCGGTGCCGCGGAAACTGAAGATCGACTGGTAGGGGTCGGCCGCCACGGTTAGATGGGACCCTCCGCCGACCAGGGCTCTCAGCAGTTCGGCCTGGGCCAGGGTCGTGTCCTGGTACTCGTCGACCAGCACGTACCGGTATCGGCCCGCCAGGTCCTGCAAACTGGGGCCGTGCTCGAGGGCCTCGACCGCCGAGGCCTGGAGCGTCCCGTAGTCGATGCGATTGGCCGCCAGGGTTTGGGAGCGGTAGCGGGCGATGAAGCCGGGAAGCGCCCGCCAGTCTTCCCGGCCCCGGGTTGCCAGGCTCCCGGGATCGATCAGTAGTTCGCTGCACCGCAGCATGAAGTCGGAGACCTCCTCGGCGAAGGTCGTCGACCCGAGGAGACCACGGAACAGGGACGGCCACTCGGCCGGGTCCTCGGCGGAGAGCAATTCCCGCACCCTGAGGACGTATTCGAGCGACGTGAGCAAGGTCGGCATCTGGTTCCAGTCGAGACTGTCGGCGGCGTAGGTCTCAAGCAGGCGGAACGAGAAGGAGTGGAAGGTCGAGGCGTCGAATTCGGTGTGGGCACCGGCCAGCGCCTCTTCGATCCGTTCTCTGAGCCCGGCCGCTCCCCGGCGGGAGAAGCTGAGCAGCAGGACCTGGTCGGGCGTTGCCAGCCCGGACTCAATCAGGTGGACGGCCCGGCGGACCAGGAACTCAGTCTTGCCGGTGCCGGGGCCACCCACGATCAGCTGAGGCCCGTTGGTGTCGGCGATCGCCGCCGCCCAGTCCTCCGGATCGATCCGCAATTCAGCCACGACCCCAACGGTACAGCCCGGGTGTGACGCGTTCGGGAAGGTCTAGAGACCGAGGGTGGGCTGGTGAGTGCGGGCGGTCCCGTCCTCCAGGATGTGAACCACGGTGAAGCCTTCGTCCTCAAAGGCCGTCGCCAGCGGCGTGGTGCGATGGCAATGGGACGGGTCCAGTTCTGCACACAGGAGAGCGCTGGTGGCACCCCGGGCCAGCCCGGCGGCGTCGGTGACACCTGCCGCCAGCCGCGCCTCATCCTCGATCGGCACCTGCCCTCCCGGCTGCAGCGGCTTGCCGCCCAACCGATCTCCCAACCAGCGGTAGGAGATGCCGGCTGCAATCAACTCGGCTTCCAGTTCACTCTTGTTGTAATGCGGCGCTCGGCTCGAGTAGGGCTGGGAGCGGACGTCGAGCACCATGCGGACCCCGTGGCTCTGCAGACGTCGCAGCAGGTCGTAGAACGGAGTGGCGCCATGGCCGACGGTGAATAGCACTGATCTCATCTCCTCGCCCCGGTAGATTGGCACCGCTAGGAGGCAATATGTCGGATCCATTTGGGGAGGGTGGGCTCGGTGAGCTCGAATCGCCGCTCTACCGGGAGGCACTTGCCCAGCTAGACCGGGTCGCCGCAGTGATGGGCCTCGACGACAACATCCACGCCCGGCTCAGGGTTCCGCAGCGGGCCACCGTCACCACCTTTCCGTTCCGCCGTGAGGGCTACTACGAGGTTGAGACAGTCTTTGCCTACCGGGTCCAGCACGTTCTCACGATGGGGCCGACCAAAGGCGGAATCCGCTACGCCCCGGATGTGAACCTGGGGGAAGTGGCTGCGCTGGCCATGCTCATGACCTGGAAGACATCGCTGGTCGGCTTGCCGTTCGGAGGAGCCAAAGGGGGAGTCCGGGTCGACCCGACCGTTCTCACCCGCCCTGAGATTCAACGGCTCACTCGCCGTTACACCGCCGAGATGATCAACGTGATCGGCCCCGACACCGACATCCCTGCCCCCGACATGGGGACTAATGAACAGGTGATGGCCTGGATCATGGACACATACTCTCAGCACGTGGGCCACGCCGAGCCCGGCGTCGTCACCGGCAAGCCGCCCGAGCTGGGCGGTTCGATTGCGAGACGAGAGGCGACCGGCCGCGGTCTAGTCAGCCTTCTTCCGGCGACGACCACCCACCTCGGCTTTCAGGTTGAAGGGGCGCGGATCGTCGTTCATGGGTTCGGCAACGTCGGTCAGTACGCCGCCCTGGCCGCTCACGAGATGGGGGCGCTGGTCGTCGCCGTCTCGGATGTCACCGGTGGCATCCACAATGCGGCCGGCCTCGACGTCCCCAAGGTCCAGGATTGGGTGGCCGAGAATGGGACGCTGGCCGGCTTCCCCGACGTCGACACCGTTACCAACGATGAGCTCTTCGAGCTGGACTGTGACATTCTCATCCCGGCCGCCATCGGCGGCGTTATCACCCGGGACAACGCTGACAAGATCAAGGCCCGCGTGATTGCCGAAGGCGCCAACGGACCCACCACCCTGGATGCCGACAACATCCTGCGGGAACGCAACATCTTCACCATCCCCGACATCCTGGCCAATGCCGGCGGGGTGACCGTCTCATACTTCGAATGGGTGCAGGACCTCCAGAACTACTTCTGGTCTGAAGGCGAGATCGTCGCCCGCCTACGCGAGATCATGGGCCGGGCCTTTGAGGAGGTACTCAACATCGCCATCAACGAGGAGTACGACATGCGCACCGCCGCCCTCGTCAAGGGGATCAGGCGGGTCGCCCAGGCCAAGCTGGTACGAGGCGTCTACCCCTAGACCTACCAGGTGGGGGAATAACCGGACCGCCGGAATCGCTGAACCGAGCGCACCGTCCACCAACGAGAGGCGTCATGGAACTGGGAATCACCAGCTTCGCCGAGACCATCCCCGACCCGGACTCTGGTCAGGTGATCGGTCATGGTGAACGCCTCCGCCAGGTACTGACCGAGATCGACCTGGCCGAGTCGGTAGGGCTAGACGTGTATGGGCTCGGTGAACACCATCGCCCCGACTTCGCCTCGTCTTCGCCTGCCACAGTCCTGGCCGCCGCCGCCGGGCGGACTTCGAAGATCCGCTTGTTTCCCGCGGTTTCGATCCTCAGCACCGACGATCCGGTGAGGGTCTTCCAGCAGTACGCAACGCTTGACCTGGTGTCGTCGGGGCGGGCCGAGTTGCTGGTCGGGCGCGGGTCATTCATCGAGTCGTTCCCCTTGTTCGGGTACTCGCTCGAGGACTACAACGAGATCTTCGCTGAGAAGCTGGATCTGCTGCTTCAGATCCGAGACAACGAGCAAGTGACCTGGTCCGGTCGCTTCCGGGCGCCGGTCGAGGGCGTCGGCATCTACCCCCGGCCGGAGCGAACTCTTCCGATCCGGGTGGCGGTGGGCGGAACTCCCCAGTCCATTGTGCGGGCTGCCACCAGAGGCCTTCCGGTGGCCCTGGCCATAATCGGCGGCACCCCCGATCGATTCCGGGCCCTGGCCGATCTACATCGGAGAACCCTGATCGAGTCGGGATTCGACCCGACCCAGGTGCCGCTGTCGGTACACGGCCACGGCTATGTCGCCGATACCAACGAGCAGGCCGCCGATGAGTTCTATCCGTCCTACGCCACGGCCATGACCCGAATCGGACGCGAACGAGGCTGGGGCCCGATGACCCGCGGGCAGTTCGACATGATGAGGGAGCCCGGCGGCTCCCTGGTCCTCGGCGACCCCGAAACAGTGGCGACCAAGATTCTGAGGTGGAGAGAGGTGCTGGGAGTGAACCGGTTCGAGCTCCACATGAGTGTGGGGACCATGCCTCACCATCAAGTTCTGCGCTCAATCGAATTGCTCGGGACGAAAGTAGCCGAGCTGGTCCGCGGGTGACCGGGCCTTAAGCGGGTGCCGGCTCCGAAACCGCTTCGGGACGCCGGCGCATATCCGGAGTGGGCTCACCGGTGCCACCGAACGCCGGACAGATTTCCTGGAAGGAGCACCAATCGCAGAGCCGTGATTCGCGCGGGGGATAGGACTGGCGCTCCTCAGCCCGCTTGAGCGCATCCCAAAGTGCCCGCACCTGGCGCTCCATGGCGTCGAGTTGCTGCTCATCGACATCGAGCGAGTAGAGGGTCGGCCCGTTCAGGTATAGGAGCCGCAGCTGAACCGGCGCCCGTCCGAAGTGCTTGCGAGTGAGCAGGGCGTAGATCTTGAGCGCAAAGAAGGCGGTAAGCGCATAGCGCTCGGGGGGCGCCTTGCCGGTCTTGTAATCGGTGACGACGAGGTCCCCGTTCTCGTTCTCGTCGATCCGGTCGAGTATCCCTCTCACCTGAACCGTGTTGATCTCCTCGAGAAGGTCGAGCTCACAGTCGACCGGCGCGATCCGCCTGGGATCCTCAACCGAGAAGTAGTTGGCGAGCAGCTCCATGCTCTCGATCCCCCAGGCCCGTTCCTCCTCGACCGACTCGAACATGTCCGGGTACTCGTCGTCGCGCACTTCGGTCCAGGCCTGGCGGAACAGATCGAACAGCTGCTCGGGAGTGCGCTCGTCTGCCTCCAACCCGTAGAGGCGCTGCAATGCCAGGTGGGCGGTGGTCCCGCGGGCCTGATAGATGGTGGCCGGCTCAACCAGCCGGTCGATAGAGCGGAACTTGAAGAGCTGAGGGCATTGTTTGAAGTCGCTGAGGCGACTCGGTGAAACTCGATCCATACCGGCACTATAAGGGACGAGAGTGACACGAATGTAGTTCAAAACCGGCTCAGAGGCCTATCGCGAAAAGTCGATTTATCACGCGAAAACAAAGTACCGATCTCATTTGACCGTGACTGATTGGAGCCGTAAGTTCATCTCCGTCGCCCGGGAGACCGGGTGTCCCAGCCGGAGGCGCAAGCCAAAGGCGGGCAGGCAGATCGAAAGGTTTGCTGAGAACCCCGGAAGGGCGAAAGCCCGACCGGACCCTGGAGAGGTGTAAAAAGCCCGACCAGGACACTCTGCGAAAACCGGAATCGCAGGGGTGGCCACCCGGGCCCCGATCGGGCCGGCCGGAAGAGCCCACAAGGCTCTGAAGGTCGCCGGGAGACCACACCTCGTCCACCGCCACGGTGGAGGATGAGGGTCGAAGAGAGTCGGACCCGCAAGGGCGAGAATCGATTCGACACTCGGTGACCGTAAGGTCAACGAGCCAGCGACGCTGGGACGTTGAAGCGGTAAGACGCTTCGGCGCCGCAAGGGAACTGAGCTTTAGGGCACGGATCTCGGGCGGAACCGCCGGCACGGCACCCGCAAGGGAGTCGCCCGGCAGCGGAAATATCCCGAGAGGGTTGAGGTCACGGCCGAGGCTCACTCGGGATTTTCCGCGCGATGCCTCCTTTCGATTTCTTCGCCTCGTCATGGGTGGCGCGAGACAATGGCGAAGAAATCGAGTGCTGCCGCCGGAACCCGGGCAGTGGGACGACCGGCGCCGCCGGCGCCAGGCCCAGGGAAACCACGTACCCGCGTCAATCCCCGTGGGACGTTGGATGTGCCACCACACACTCTTCGCCGGATGCCGAAACGGCAGTAGGCAGTAAGCAGTAGGCAGGAAAGCGTGGGTTCCTCGCTGTCCGCTGTCCGCTGTCCGCTGTCGGCCGTGAGCTATCTAATGAGCTCCGACGCCACCGGAATGATCAATTCAACCGACCGGCTGGGGGTTGGCTTCAGCTTCAAGGTCCCGTTGCCGCCCGCGCTCAGCTTCTTGCTGATCAGCTGGGCTCCAACTTGCTGCTGACTTCCGTTGCCTGTGTAGTTGATCTCAGCGAGCGGAGCGAAGAAGACGCCTTCCATGATCGTATTGGCCTGCCCGGCCAGCTTCACTTCTTCAGCCGATTCGGACCAGAGGGCGAGGTCTTCGTAGTTGCCGGTTGTCGGGGCCGTCCAGATGAAGCTTCCATCTCCGCCTGTCATCTTGAACTCGACGCCCGGGCTCAG
>JBPCTX010000110.1:0-13723 GCA_051011455.1 Acidimicrobiia bacterium
CTTTGACCCGGGCCTGGTCGAGATTCTGGTCGAGCGGTGTGGAGCAGATCACGTGCTGCTCGGAACCGACTACCCATTCGATATGGGATTGCCCGACCCTCTGGCGCTCGTCACCGAAACCAACCTGCCCGATAGCGACCGGGAACTGATCACCGGCGGGAACGCCATCCGTCTCTTCGGGTTGGACGACTGAGGAGCAACGTCGCAATAGTGTGCACCTCATGAAACAAACAGTTATCGATATTCACTGTCACCGCGAATGCGGTGCAGCCGCGGCGATGGCCAAGCCGGAGGCAGACCGCCTCGGTCACAAGCCCCTCCAGTTTGGCAATCAGCTGACCAAAGACGTCAACAAGGTGCAGCTGGCCAATCTGCGTCCCAAGATGGAACATGCCGAGGTCCGCATCTCGGACATGGACGACATGGGTGTGGACATTCAGGCGCTCTCGGTCCCGCCCTATCAATTGTTCTATTGGCTCGATGGCGACACGGGTTTGGAGGCCTTTCGCACCATCAACGACGACCTCGCCGCACTGGTCGAAGCCCATCCGAGCCGTTTCGTCGGCCTCGGCGCGGTCCCGCTGCAGGACCCCGACGTCGCCGTTGCCGAGTTGAAGCGGTGCTCTTCTGAGCTGGGCTTTCCGGGGATAGAGATCGCCACCCACGTCCAGGGCGACGAGCTTTCCAACCCCCGTTTCGCCGAGTTCTGGGAGACAGTCGAGGAACTGGAGATGGTGGTCTTCATCCATCCCACGCCGTTCACACAGCCGGAGCGGTTCAGCGAGCACTTCTTCGTGAACATGATCGGCCATCCTCTGGAGGAGACGCTCTGTGCTGGTCGCCTCATCTTCGACGGCGTCATGGAGCGTCACCCAGGCCTGAAGATCGTCTTCGCCCACGGTGGCGGGTACCTTCCCGCCTACGCCGGACGCTTCGATCATGCCTATCACGCCCGCCGGGACGTCAGCCATGGGTTGCCCAAACCGCCCAGTGAGTATCTGTCCATGTTCTACTTCGACACGATGATCTTCGAGGCAGATCAACTCGGGTTCCTGATCAACAAATACGGGTCGGACCATGTGCTGCTCGGGACCGACTACCCATACGACATGGGTGAGGACGACCCGCTGGGCCTGATCGGCCGGGTGGATGGATTGAGCGAGGCCGACCGGGATCTGATCGCCGGTGGCAACGCCGCCCGGCTGCTCGGCATCGGGTGATGAGCCATGCCGGCACTGGTCGGGGGTAGCCGTTGTTGGTCGGCAGCTCGGCCCGGTGCCTACCGACGTCACGCTTTGACCCGGACAGTCCTTCGATAGGCGAGCAGGAAAGCGAAAGTGGCGGCCGCGGCCGCCGTGGCAACAAATAGCCAGGCCGATGAGTAGTCCCCGGCGGCAGCCAAAAAGCCGACCACGATGGGACCGAGGACGGTCCCGGTGAGGTTGGTGGAAAGGGCGAATCCCGATGCCCGGGCGGGGAAATCCGGGTAGCTGCGCACCACGGTGAAGAAGAAGACACCCGGCCAGCCCCAGGCGCCGATGAGTGCGAGGGGCATTGCAATCAGATAGCCCGCGATTGAACCGGTCGTCATCAAGAAGAGTGCTCCCACTGTGCCAAGAGCGAGCAGAGCGGCCATTTCCATGTGGCCGAGAGAGCGTCTGCGATCGACGGTCCAGCCCACTCCCACCCGGATGACAACGACAAAGAGGGAAGATGCCGCGAGCACTATTCCGGCCGTTCCCTCACTGATGCCCACATCAACGGCTGAAGGGACGACGAAGTGGGCGACACCGTTTCCCGCCAGGGCCGCGCAGAAGCCGGCAACCGCCAGAAGGAACAGAGACCGGGGAAGCCGGCCCGTCCTCTTCTCTATGCGAGCTTCGCTGCTCCTGGTGGCTGGTTCCGGTGCCGAAATCGCGAAGATCAGCGCGAGCACACCGGCGGCCACAAAGGACCAGCGCCAACCAACCGCGAGGCCGATCAGGGGAAGTGAGATCCCCGCTACCAGACCGGCCATGGGCACGGACGCCTGTTTCGAACCGAAGGCAAGGCCCTGTCGGCTCTCGACCACTCCATCGAAAATCGCCACGTTGGCCGACACCTGGGTCAGCCCGTTGGCAGAGCCCGATGTCGCCATCGCCAGCAGGATGATCCACCACTCCGAGGCGGTGGCTGCGATCACGCAGGCGGCCACGGCCAGGAAACCGCCGATGCGCAACCCCCGGCCCGGACCGAATCTGGTGACAACTATGCCGGCAGGATTGGCAGTGAGGGCGGCCATGCCAAAGAAGCTGGCTGTTGCCAGCCCGAGTCGCCCAACGCCGAAGTCGACCTCTCTGCCCAGCTGGAGGATCTGAGCGCTGACAAGAAAGAGAGGAAGCGTGACAACCCCGGTGTAGACGACCGCCGTCAGAAGAGCGCGCGGCGCCAGGTAGGCCCGGACACGGTTGTGCATGTTCAGACGACTTCTCCCACGCTCGATGGCCATAATCGTTCCGCACCATAGGACCAGCACCAGGAAGGGACCTCCGGATGAGTGAGCAGAGAGTCAGATTGGGCAGTCTCGGCCTCGGATGGTGGGGTTCGGAGCTGGCCGGGGCCGCCGGAAGAACCGGGAGAGCCGAGATCGTCTCGTGTTTCGCACGCAGCGAGCAGGGCCGCCTCGAGTTCGCCGACAGATACGACTGTCGGTCGGCAGGCTCTCTGGATGAGTTTCTCACCGATCCAGAGATTGAGGGCGTCCTCATCGCCACCCCGCATCAGAGCCATCGTGAACTGATCGGGCGGGCGGCCGCTGCCGGTAAACACGTGTTTGTCGACAAACCGTTGACGACAACGGTGGCCGATGGGAGAGCCTCGGTGGCGGCGGCTCGGGATGGGGGCGTATTGCTCCAGGTCGGGCATCAGCGCCGGAGAATGGCGGCCAATCGCCGGATCAAGCTGATGCTCGAGTCGGGCGAGATGGGAGACGTGGGGACCGTGGTCGCACAGTCTTCGATCCCCAACGGGTTTCGGATGGCAGCCGGAGCATGGCGATGGGATCCCAAAGAGAGCCCACTCGGTTCGATGACGTCGCTGGGTATCCACATGATCGACACCATGCACTACTTCGTTGGCCCGATCCGAGCAGTGTCGGCGTTTTCGCGCGCCGGCCGGTCCCATCCGATCGACGAAGCGACCATCCTCGCCTGCGTATTCGAATCCGGCGCGGTGGGGACGCTCACCACGTCCTTCTTCACTCCAAGAGTCAATACGATCTCAGTGTTCGGAACCGAGTCCGCCGCCTACAGCGCCGGAGGTGGCTCTGAGCTCAAGGTGCAGGCCACCGGCGACAGTGGCCTGAACGATGTCGAGCTGGAGCCAATCGACGCGGTGGCCGACCAGCTGGCCGAATTCGCCTCGGCGATCCGGGGTGAGGCCCAGATCGAGACCGACGGCGAGGTCGGACTGGCCGCGATTGCGGTCCTGGCGGCTGCGGTCGAGTCGGTCGCCACGGGCCGCAGCGTCGACGTCAGGTAGTCATCGCCACGCCGCGATTGTCGCCGCCCACTCACGGGCGGGACGGCGCCACCACTTCCGGCTCGTCGGGGTCGTACTCATAGGTGAGGAAGCCGGGAGCCCACCGGGCGATGCCCACCGACGCCACTACGCAGGCCAGGCCCCCGGAGACAATTGAGAACCTGACCGAGGTGAGCGAAGCGACGACTCCGGCTTCAAGATCTCCCAGCCGCGGACCCCCGGCCACTACGGCCATGTGCATGGACGAAAGCCTTCCACGCAACGAATCGGGAGTCGTCAGTTGGACGATGGAGTTCCTGAAGATGGCAGACACAACGTCGGCCGCACCGGCCAGTGCCAGCATGGACAGTGCCAGCGGCAGCGAGGATGTCAGCCCGAAAATGGCGATCGAGACGCCCCACCCGAGGACTGCCAGAACAACTGCCCTTCC
This sequence comes from Acidimicrobiia bacterium, assembly GCA_051011455.1. Taxonomy (GTDB): domain Bacteria; phylum Actinomycetota; class Acidimicrobiia; order Spongiisociales; family SHLN01; genus SHLN01. The sequence goes on from JBPCTX010000110.1 coordinate 3,950, forward strand.
TTGCCGGCGGACATGAGGTACCCACCCCGAGGTCAAGGCCCCGACCAGGGCACCTATCCCGGGTGCGGCGTAAAGCAGGCCGACCGTGAACGCATCGCCACCGAGCACATCCTCCCCGAAAGCCGGGAACAGTGCAGTCGGCATTCCAAACACCATCGCGCTCAGGTCCATGAGAAAAGCCGCCTGGATTACGCGCCGTGGTCTCAAGAACCGGAATCCCTCCACGATCGACGAGACCGAAAAGGCACGGCCTCCCCCTTCGGTCTTGACGTTCGGGATGCGCATGATGAGCAGTGCGCCCAACGCGAAGGCCCCCATCTGCAAGGCGTAGGTGACCGGGTAGCCGCTAACTGCAATCAGGAGGCCGCCGACGGCGGGGACCGCTGCCTTGGCAATGTTGGTCTGTGTTTGATTCAGAGCCAGGGCTGAGGGAAGGAGTGCTCTCCCGACCAGACCGGGCAGCAGGGCCGTCCGGGCCGGAGAGTCGATGGCCGAGATCCCGGCGTTCACAGCGCTGAGGGCGAACAGCGGCCAGAGATCGGGAGTGTCGGCGAGCGAGTTCCACAGCAATCCGGCCCCGGTCAACGCCATCACCACTTGGGAAGACCACAGCAACCGCTTCCGGTCGATGGCGTCGGCGAGAGCACCACCGACCAGTGACACCAGCAGCAGCGGGATCAGTTGAGCCAGGCCGAGCATTCCCACGGCGAGGGTCGATCCGGTGATGTCGTAGACCTGAATCGGGACCGCCACCACGGTGAGTTGGCGGCCCACCTGCATGACGAACATGCCGGCAAACAGCCAGCGGTACCCGGAAACCCGTCGCAGCGGCGTTATGTCCACCACGGCGAGGCGTCCCCATCTTCGCAGACGACCCATCAGTGATCACCAAATCCGTGGCCTCGCCCGCGTGATCCATCGGGAAGTCGCCCGTGAGGACGCCCGGCACTGCAGGAAGCTGGCTCGAGGTCATGCAGTCTAGGGAACGGGTATGGGCGGATCGCGGTTTCAGCGAGGGATGTGGTTGGAGACCGGAGCGCGCTGCTGAATCTCGCCCGATATCGGGAAACCGCCGTCTCCGCACCTCGCCCATCGGATTGTGTAATATGCACGAAATCCATTTGAGCGTTACGGAGCTTGAGAATCGCCCAAAGGCGATTCCGTCGGTTTCGTTACGCTAATTCAACGCCTCTAGAGGAGTCGGATGTCGCAAATAGTTCTTGATGCCGTTGGGAAGATCTACCCGGACGGGACACGCGCGGTTGGGAGCCTCGATCTGGTGGTTGAGGATGGTGAGTTCCTGGTCCTGGTCGGTCCCTCAGGGTGCGGCAAGACAACAGCCTTGCGCATGATCGCCGGCCTGGAGGAGATCACAGAAGGGACGATCTCGATTGGTGATCGTGTCGTCAACGACCTTCGCCCCAAGGACCGCGATATTGCGATGGTGTTCCAGAACTATGCCCTCTATCCCCACATGTCGGTCCGGGACAACATGGCATTCGGTCTCAAGATGCAGAAGCACAAGAAGAGCGAGATCAAGCGCCGGGTCAACGAGGCTGCCGAGATTCTCGAGATCAGTGAGTTCCTCGACCGACGCCCGAAGGCCCTTTCCGGCGGTCAAAGGCAGCGAGTGGCAATGGGCCGGGCCATCGTCCGCGAGCCCGCCGCCTTCCTGATGGATGAGCCGCTCTCGAACCTCGATGCCAAGCTACGAGTGCAGATGCGGTCAGAGTTGGAACGCCTGAGCGTGAGACTCGAGACAACGACCGTGTTCGTCACTCATGACCAGGTCGAGGCGATGACCCTGGGTGATCGCGTCGCGGTGCTCAGGCCCGTCTCCGCCGCCCGCCCTTACAACCTGCAACAGGTCGGTCCCCCCACCGAGCTGTTCAACGCCCCGGTCAACCTCTTCGTGGCAGGTTTCATCGGCAGTCCCGGCATGAACCTTCTCTACGGTGTCCTGGAGAACCGGGGCCAGGATGTCTGGATCAAAGCGGGCGACTACGAGCTCAAAGTTGATAGGCGGTCGCTCGAGTCACATCCCGGGCTCGAGAACCGCATGAACGAGGAACTGGTGGTGGGGATCCGTCCCCACGCCATGGAGTCCGCCGAGATTGCGGGCGCCGATCCAGATCGGACGATCAGGGCCCATATCGATGCCACCGAGGTGCTGGGGGCCGAGACCTTTGTCCACTTCTCGGGCAAGCGACCACCGGTGGTGACGCCAGACATCGAGGAGTTGCTGGCGGACACCGGAGAAACCGCTGAGTCGCTCGGGGACACGTCGCATTACATCGCCAGGGTCAGTCCCGATGCGACGGCAACCAGAGGTGAATCGCTTGACCTCGTGGTCGATACGTCGAAACTCCACTTCTTCGACGGGGCGACGGGTGCCCGGATTGGCGCCAAGCAGATGGCACCTGCCTGAGCACTTCTCCCTGAGATTGACCCGGCCCCTTCCAGGAGGTCGGCGGCTAGGGAGCAGCCTTCCAGCCGCGCCAGCGGGTCACCGAGACATCAATCACCGGACCGGTTGGTCGCCGGTCGCGGTACTGCTCGTATCTAGCCACCAGCAGTTCGACAGCAGTGGCATGGCGATCCCCCGAGTCGTGAATGGAGGCCGTACCGTCGGCCCGCACCCACCACAGTTGGGTCCAGTCGTTGGAGTAATGATCGACTAGCAGGGTCACTGATGGGTTGGCCGCGACGTTGGAGAGACGGCGAAGCCGGGAGGTGGTCTTCGGTTTGTGATCGACTGCGGTGACCACCCTGTCCCCGTCGGTTGCGAACACGACCGGCACCAGGTGCGGGCCATCCGGCCCCATGGTTCCCAGGCGGGCAACCGGTTGAGTCGAGAACAACTCGCGGCATTGGTCGGCATCCATGCCGCCCAACGTACACGCCGGGTCTGGAGCGGTGCGAACCTATTCGGGGGTGTAGCCGGCGGTGCCGTCGATGATCTCGCGGATGATGTCGAGGTGCCCGGCATGGCGAGCGGTCTCTTCGATCATGTGAACCATCACCCATCGCAGCGACCGCGATCGACCGCCCGAGGAACCCATCACGTCCAGGCTTTCTGCCGCGTCGATCACCGTGTTGGCCTCGTCGACGGCCGTCGCGTAGAGCTCCCTGATCGAATCGACCGTGTCGCCTTCATTGATTCGCCACTCGCCGTCGGGGTCTTCCTCCCCCCACGGGTATTCGACTTCCTGCCCATCGATGAAGTCGCAGAACCACCACCGCTCAACCCAGGCAAGGTGCTTGAGGACGCCGAGGAGGGTGGTGTCGGACTCGACGGTCTTCTGCGCCCCTTGTTCCAGCGTGATCCCGTCCAGCTTCCACAGCACGATCGATCGGTTCTGCTGGAGGAAAGCTCGCAGCGTCTCGCGTTCGCCGCCGGCGTAAGGGGTCTTCTCGAATGGGATCACGCAACGAGGCTACTTGCCCGGAACCCGACCGCGGCCCTCTGCGTTGCCTGACCGGGGAATCTGGAAAGGCGTCGCCCATCGACTCGATATCATCGGCCCCAGGACTCGCGGAGATGGAGACCATGTCGGGAACCGAGAGCACTTACCTCAGCCCATTGCATGAGACCGTCAGCCGCACTGCCACCGACTTCTGGAACGACTCATGTTCGATTGAGGAGCTGACCTACGCCATCGGGCACGGTGCGGTGGGCGCGACCAGCAACCCCACCATCGTCGAGCAGGTCCTGCGCCAGGAACGGCATCTGTGGGACGACCGGATCAGGGAGATCATCCACTCCAACCCGAGCTGGACTGAAGAAGACATCATGTGGAAGGTCTTCGAGGAGATCGGGGTGAAGGGGGCCGAGCTGTTGTTGCCGGTGTTCGAGCGGGAAGGCGGCAGGAAGGGCCGCCTGTCGATTCAGACCAACCCGGCCAACTACCGCAATGTCGAGCGGATGGTTTCGCAAGCCGAGCACTTCGCGTCGCTGGCACCCAACATGCAAGTGAAGCTGCCGGCAACCAGCCAGGGAATCATCGCCATCGAGGAGGCGACCTACCGCGGCGTCAACATCAACGCAACGGTCAGCTTCTCCGTGCCGCAGGCGATCGCCATCGCCGAGGCGGTTGAGCGGGGCCTCACTCGCCGGGAGGCGGACGGCCTCCCCACCGACGACATGGCACCGGTCACCACCATCATGATCGGACGCACCGACGACTGGATGCAGGTTGTCAGCAAACGGGATGGGATCACGGTCAACCCGACGTACCTGCCGTGGGCCGGCGTCGCAGTGTTCAAGCATGCCTATCACCTCTACCAGCAACGGGGATACCGCTCGCGCCTGCTGGCCGCCGCCTACCGCCATCATCTGCACTGGTCGGAGCTGATCGGCGGCGACGTGATACTCACGATTCCGGCCGCGTGGCAAAGGCTCTTCAACGCCTCCGACGTCGAGGTGCGGGAACGGATCGACGACCCGGTGGCACCCGAAATCATCACGGAGCTATACGACCGCATCCCCGATTTTCGCATGGCCTACGACGAGGACGGGATGGACAACGCCCAATTCGACACCTACGGGGCGACGGTGCGGACTTTGCGCGGGTTCATCGCCTCCTACCACGAGCTGGTCCGGATCATCCGCGAGGACTTCATGCTCCCCAACCCGGACGTCAAGTAGGCGGCCCCTGCTGCGAGGTACGCGGGAGCACGGTCGGTGGCGACGGTCCGCCGCCCGGTAGCGCCCAGCCCGCCGGGGCTATCTTTGGCTGGACCACCAGAAGGGACAAATGCACATGCAGGGCCACAACGTCACGATGCTCGGAACCGGTTTGATCGGTGACTTCTACACGATGACTCTGCACGGACAGCGAAGCCGGGATCGAGTCGAGGTTGTGTACTCGCGTTCACCGGAGAGGGGCGAGGCCTTCGCCGACCGGTGGAACATCCCCAACCACACGACGTCCCTCCAGGAGGCAATCGAGCATCCGGCCACAGACACCGTGGTCGTTGCCCTCCCCAACTTCCTCCATGAGGAAGCCATCGATTTGATCGCCGCGGCCGGCAAGGCCGTGCTGTGCACCAAGCCGCTGGCGCGTAGCGGAGAAGAAGCCAAGCGGATCCTCGACAAGGTGGAATCGGCCGGGATCTTCGCCGGATATCTCGAGGACCTGTGTTACACACCCAAGGGCCTCAAGGCGGTGGCCGCCGTCAAGAGCGGGGCGATCGGTGACGTCACCTGGGTCCGTTCCCGTGAGACCCATCCCGGCCCCCACAGCGCCTGGTTCTGGGACAAGGACAAGGCAGGCGGGGGCGCCATCGTCGACCTCGGATGCCACTGCATCGAGATCATCCGGAACTTTGTGGGCAAGGACAACCGGCCGGTCGAGGTCATGTGCTGGGCCGATACGCTCGTCCACCCGATCAAGGCCGAGGACAACGCGGTCGGCCTCATTCGCTTTGAGTCCGGGGCCCTCGGACAGTTCGAGGTCAGCTGGACGTTCCGGGGTGGGATGGACCTGCGGGATGAGGTGGCAGGCACCGAGGGAACCATCTGGATGAATCACTTCCTGCGCACCGGCTATGAGATGTACACCTCGGGGGGCGGGGATGGGTACGTGGCCGAGAAGTTGGAGTCGACCGAGGGGTGGTTGTTCCCCGTGGGGGACGAGGTCTCCGAGCTGGGCTATGTGGACATGTTCACCGACATGTTCGAATCGATCGATGCCGGCACCGACCCTCAGGAGACCTTCTACGACGGGTATGTCGTCAACGCCATCATGGATGCTGCTTACCGGTCGGCCGAGAGCCGGCAGTGGGAGCCGGTTGAGGTGGATTGGCGGGGCGGGAGCACCGACCGGATCAACAAAGAGGTCTCGTATCACGAAGGGCACGCCATCGTGAAAGAGGAGCTACTCCCCGACGGCCGCACCAAGCTGATGCTCAGTCACAAGGACGACGGGTCGGTCTTCGACCTCGTCACCGGAGACTGACCTGAGGCTCGAGACTTTCGAGGCCGACGGTTGGCCGGGCGCAGTCGCCGCCCGTTTGATTGGCTTCCTGGAGGCCACCCCGGCGGCTCGAATCTGCTTGCCGACCGGGTCGACTCCCCGACCGATGTATCGGGCCTTCTCAGACGGGGGCGGTGACCTGTCCGGTGCGACGGTCTTCCTGCTCGATGAGCTTGGATTGCCGGCCGGATCGGCCGCCCGTTGCGACCAGATGATCCGCCGGGATCTGCTCGATCTGCCCGGCCCACCACCGGGCACTCTCGATGCCATCAACGTCGATGCGGCTGATCTCGAAGCCGAATGCCGCCGGTACGAAGCCGCTATTTGTGCCGGTGGGCTCGACCTCACCATCCTCGGGTTGGGAGGCAACGGCCATGTGGGCCTGAACGAGCCCGGTTCAGACCGCGACACCGCAACCCGGGTGGTCCAGCTGGCGCCAGAGACCGGCCGCCATACCGTGATCTACGGTGCGGACACCCCGGCCACATGGGGGGCAACCATGGGCATCGAAACTCTCCTGGGGTCCGACGAGTTGTGGCTGCTCGTCACAGGAGCCCACAAAGCAGACGTCCTCGCCCAAACGTTGACGGCCGACATAGGACCCGAACTTCCGGCGACCTTCCTGCGCACACACCCTCGAGTCACCGTTTTCGCCGACGATCTGGCCGCCGCGGCCTACTCGTAGGACCGCTGTCCCCCACCCGAGCCTCCGGGTAGGGTCACGACGATGACCACAATCGCGGCTGAGAAGTCGGCTCGGTCATAGTCTACTGCAAGGTGTTCCCGGTACTGTTTGGCTAGTGGAATCGTCAAGGATCGACCCGCATAGATCTACGAAGGAGAAACGAACATGCCCGATGACGTGACCATCGAACTGCGCCGCGCCGACACCTCAGCCAACTCCGACCTGACCTCCCTGGCCCGAGCCGGGGCCGACGCGTTTGGGTACAAAGCCGACCTCAGCATCGAGCGGCCACTCGCGCAACTGCTGCGACTGCGGGTTTCCCAGATCAACAATTGCACCTATTGCCTGAATCTTCACTACGAGGCAGCTCGCGATGCCGGCCTGACCAGACCTGTGATCGACACGCTAACCGCTTGGTGGGAAACCGATCTCCACCCTCCGGCGACGCGGGCAGCCCTGGCCTACACCGAGGCGCTCACCCGCGCTGCCGATACCGACCACACCGCGGGCTTCGCCGACCGGCACGAGGCTCTGGCAGAACACTTCACCGCAGATCAGATTCTCGACATCATCGGCGTTGTGATCAACATGAACATCTGGACGAGACTCAAGCTGGCCGAGGGAGCTATGCCAACCGCTTAACGGACACCGGCCAGAATTGCGGTCGAAGCGACGGCCCCGGCTCAGCCCTCGGCGGCATCGAGTCCCCACTGGTCCGGAGCGTGTGGGCGCACCCCAACCAGGCCGGCGTCCAGCAAGGTGAGGTGCCACCGGCCCAGGTTGGCGCTGACCAACTGGTCTAGGCCGTCCCCGACGAAGCAGACGTTGGTGGGAGCCGAGAGCAGCGTGCCTTGCCGATCCTCGGCAAGGATCGAGAGCTCACCGTCGGCGGCCAGGTAGTAGATGCGATCGGGGCGGTAGCAGGAGATGATGGTGCCACCGTCTTCGGTGAAGGCGATGCCGTCCGGCACCGTGCCCGGGAGCTGCACTACGGTCTCGGGCGACCCCCCCGAGCGGAGATCGATCCGGCTGACGTCCTCTCCTTCGGATTGCACCACCCACAGCTCCGAACCGTCGGGTGTGACGGCGCAGCCGTTGGGAAAGCGAGCAAGCGTTGAGTCGAGCAGCCGGCTTTGACCATCGGGAGCGAGGGCGAGGACCGCCCCGACATCTTGCATCCACGAGCCAGAGTCGGTGAAGTACAGCGTGCCGTCCGGACCGAAAGCGGCGTAGTTGGGCATCATCAGGTCACGGCCATCGACCTCGGCCAGCAGGCGCATGAGCCCGCCTTCCACGAGGACCCAGAGCGCACCGTCGTCGGAGTCGCACACGACCACCCGTCCCAACCCATCGACGGCGAGGCCGAGGACGAATCCCGGGGTTTGGGCCACCTGTTGAACCGAGCGGGTCTCGATATCCACCGCGTAGACCTGGCCGTCCTCGCCGCCGGCGTAGAGCACCCCATTGGTGTGGTCGTAGGCAACTCCCTCTGGATGATCGAGCCCGTCCACGAGGACCTGAGCGGGAACCCCTATCACGACTCGTCGAGGCTGTGGCCGACGGTTCCGTTGATAACCAGACCTCCATCGACCACCAGCTCATGGCCGGTCACGTAACGCGACGCGGTCGAAGCCAGGAAGACGACCACGTCGGCAACATCCTCTTCCGACCCGATCCGCCCAAGCGGGATTCGCTGCTCGTAGGCGGCCCGAACCTGCGGCGTGTACGCCTTGAGATTGAGTGGAGTGTCGATGGCGCCCGGAGCCACTGCGTTGACGGTGACGTCGTGCTCGGCGGCCTCCAGGGCCAGCGTCTTGGTGAGCCCGACAATGCCCCCTTTGGCGGTGATGTAGGCGGTCAGGTTGGCCACCGTCAAGAGGTCGGCGGCCGACGATATGTTGATAATGCGTCCGCGTCGTTGCGGGTACATGGCCGAGGCCGCTGCCCGACACCCGTAGAAGTATCCGTGCAAGTTGGCGGCCAGCAAGCCGTGCCAATCCTCGTCGTTCATTTCGACGAGCGGTTTCACCATGAGTCGAGCGGCGTTGTTGACCCAGATGTCGAGACTGCCCCAACGGGATCTCGCCTCGGCTGCCAGCATCTCGGCGGTCGCCGGATCCCCGGTGTCCGCCTCCACCACAAAGGCCTCCCGGCCGGCGGCTCGGATCTGTTCTTCCACTTGTCGGGCTCCATCCGAATCGCCGATGAAGGCGCCTGCCACGTTGGCGCCGGCTTCGGCCAGGGCCACCGCCATTGCTCGCCCGATCCCGGATGAGACCCCGGTTACCACCGCACTCGGCCCGACCAGCTCAACTGTCGTGGTCATGTGTCCTCCTGCTCTCGCGGGTCGAGTACGTACTTCATCCCCCGGCCGTCCCGGGTAGCGGCAAAGGCTCGCTCCCACTCGGCCAGCGGGACAACCTCCGTGACCAGAGGATCGAGCTCCACCGCCCCCTCCTCGATCAACTGCATCGCCCGCCGCCACGAGGCAGGCGTGCTGGCATTCCCCGACGTGATGGTGACTTCCTTGTACAGCGCTTCATCGAGAGGGACCGCAACGGGCTTCCCGAAGATGCCGACCTGCACGTAGTGGCCCTGCTTGGCGATTACTTCGAGCCCCAGGGCAGCACCTGCTCCCGCTCCCGAACACTCGCACACCACGTCGGGTGAGTCGAACGTGAGCGAGTCCGAAAGCACAGCTGTGGCCAGACCAAGCGATGCAGCCAGATCGAGGCGTTCTCGATCCCGATCGAGACCGACCACGAGCACGTCGCCCCCCGCCGCCCGGGCGGCCTGGGCCGTGAGAATCCCCATCGTCCCCGGACCTATCACCAGCACGTTGTCTCCGGGATTGACCACCGGTGGGTCGAACAGACAGTTGGCCACACAAGCCAGCGGCTCTGCCAACGCTCCGGCGTGCACGCCAACATGATCGGGCACCGGATGCAGGTTGCGGACCGGAATCGTCATCCAGCGGGTGAAGCCACCATCCACCCGCGAGCCGATAGAGCGACGGCGCTCGCACAGATTGGGAAAGCCAGACCGGCATTGCTCGCATTGCTCGCAATAGGAGAAGTAGGTCTCGGCCGCCACCCGCCGGCCGATCCAGTC
>JBPCTX010000111.1:0-2949 GCA_051011455.1 Acidimicrobiia bacterium
GCGCGACGCCGGCGACCTGGACGGCATCAACCGCCTCATGGAGGAAGTCAACGATCTAGAAACCACGCTTGACCGCATAGAACGCCTGTCAGAGGCCAATCCGATACTGGGCCACCGCGGGGTGAGACTCGGCATCGCCTATCCGGAGATCACTGAGATGCAGGCGCGGGCCATCTTCACCGCCGCGGTCCGGTGTGCCGAGCGCGGGCTGGAGGTCGAGCCGGAGGTCATGATTCCGCTCGTGGCATTCACTTCGGAGTTCGCAGCACAGGAGGTGATCGTCCGCGAGACCGCGGCGGCAGTGTTCGCCGAGCACGGCATCGAAGTCGCGTACACCGTCGGAACGATGATCGAGTTGCCGCGAGCCGCCCTCACGGCCGACGAGATTGCCGCCACCGCCGAGTTCTTCTCGTTTGGGACCAACGATCTCACCCAGAGCACCGCCGGGCTAAGCCGGGATGACGCCGGCCGTTTCCTGCCCGGTTACATCCAGCGGGGCCTGATCGATGAGGACCCGTTCCAGACTCTCGATACCGGCGGGGTCGGCCAGTTGATCGAGATGGCCGTAGAGCGTGGCAAGAGCGTGCGTCCCGGGCTTAAGGTCGGTGTGTGCGGCGAGCACGCCGGCGACGCCGCCTCCATCGACTTCTTCAATCGGGTCGGTCTCGATTACGTGAGTTGCTCAACCTTCCGGGTCCCGATCGCCCGACTGGCTGCAGCCCATGCCGCCATCGACACCGAGGACTGAGTCCGTCCCGAGGAGTGCTTCTCCTAGTCGCCGACAATCGCCACGGCCCGGGTCGGACCGCCGTGTGCCCCGATCACCTTGAGTGGAAAGCCAGCGAAGGTGAAACGGGTGTTCACCACTTCACTGAGGTTCAAGTTCTCGTAATGGGTGATGTGCTCGCGGCGGCACATCATGTGACACGGGTAACTGGTCGAGGTCGGGTTGTCTGGGGTGGGTGAGTCGACTCCGAATGTCTTGACCCCTCTATCCACTATCCACTCCGCCCCGCTGGAGCCGAGGCCGGGGAACTCACTCAGGTAGTCCTCGGTCCCCTTGTACCGATCGAAGGTCGCCGTGTAGAGAAACAGCATGTCACCGCGGTTCAATTCGAGCCCTGAGTTCGCCAGCGCCTTATCCAGATGGTCGGCGGTGATGTCGGTCTTGGCCGGCACGTCCGACACGTCGATGCAGATAGCCGGGCCGAAGAACAGGTCCAGGGACATCTGATCAATCGTCTGGGCGTCGGGATCGGGATCGAGGTGACTGAACGAGTCCACATGGGTTGGCCCGTTGTCGTTGAGCATGAATCCGAGTGTTTGAAACGAGAATCCGCTGTCGAATCTCACTGAGGTCTCTTGGTGAGTCGCGTGTTGGAACACGACGGTCTTGAGATGGCCCGGATAAACCATCATGCCTTCGTAGATGTCCTGGGATAGGTCGATGAGTTTTGGCATTGGTCCTCCTCGTCGTAGGTCAGTACATGACCGCGCCGGAATTTACGTTCAGATCTGCGCCCGTCAACCCGGAAGCCTCCTCTGAGGCCAGGAAGAGAGCGGCCCTGGCTATGTCGTGGGGCTGGGTGAGCCGGTTCAAGGGAGATTCGCCCTCCATCTCGCCCCGGACCTCGTCAACGGTCACATCGCGCCCTTCAGCCTGTGACTGGATCACCCAATCCAGCCTCGGCCCCGCCACGAACCCGGGTGAGATCAAGTTGACCCGTACCCCACGCGGACCCGCCTCGAGCGCCAGAGTTCTAGTCAAACCGATCAGCGCAGCCTTGGTGGAGGCGTACGGGGTCCGTCCCCACAGAGGCCGCTTGCCGGTGATCGAACCGATGATGATCACCGAACCGGAGCCCCGCTCGATCATTGACGGCAGGAACTCTCGTGAGACAAGGAAGACCCCGTCAACGTTCACAGCGAACGTCTGGCGCCACTCCTCCAGATCCAGCTCCCATAGGGGTCCCGAGGGGCCGCCGATACCGCTGTTGTTGATGAGCACATCCACGCCGCCGAATCGCTCCCGGGCGGCCCGGCCCAGCGCCGAGACCTGATCCGGATTCGTGATGTCGGTGGGCACGACCAGCACCTCAGCTCCGTGCGCAGCAGCTGCTTCAGCCGTTTCCTCCAGGTTCTCCCGATTGCGGGCGGCCAGTATCAGCGAGTCGCCGGCAGCGGCAAAGGAAAGTGCCAACTCCTGTCCGATTCCCTGGCTGGCTCCTGTGATAAGCGTGGTCCTTTGCTTGCTCATGGGGTGTCCTCCGCTCCCAGTGCATCAGGGAAGTACTCCGGATTGAGTCGCAGCCGGGCACTGATGGCATGGCCGAACATCAACTCGGCATCGGCTACTACCGAAGCATGCTCCGCCACCGCGGCCGAGCCTCTGGCCGTCACCCGCTGAGTAGTAACCGTCTTGAGGAACTTGCCGACCCAGAGTCCGCCGGTGTAGCGGGCCGCCCGCTCGGTGGGAAGGACGTGATTGGTGCCGATGGCCTTGTCCGAGTAGGTGACCGTCGCGTGAGTGCCGACGAACAGCGTCCCGTAGTTGCCGAGACGCTCGGCGAACCATTCGGGATCGGCCACCTGCACCTGCAGGTGTTCAGGAGCGATTTCCTCAGAGACGGTGACCATCTCCTCGTCACTCTCGGCCAGAATGATCGTCCCGTAGTCCCGCCAGGCCACACCGGCGATCGGGGCGGTCGGCCAGGTCTCCAACCAGCGCTCTACTTCCACCACCACGCTCTTGGCCAGGTCCACGGAGGTAGTGACCAGGATGGCGGGCGAGGTGGGTCCGTGCTCGGCCTGGCCGAGCAGGTCCGCCGCAACCACCGATTGGTCGGCGGTCTCGTCGGCTAGAACCATGATCTCGGTTGGTCCAGCCAGGAGGTCGATGCCGACTGTGCCGAACAGCTGCCGCTTGGCTTCGGCAACATAGACATTGCC
>JBPCTX010000112.1:0-3921 GCA_051011455.1 Acidimicrobiia bacterium
AGTCCCCCACGCTCAGGCCGTGAGTCTGCCGCTTCTCCGGAGAACGGCTCTGAGACGGGCGACCACGGCCGGGTCATAGTCGTAGGCGGTTCGGCGGTGTAGTACCTCGAGAGCTTCGACCGGGGCCATCTGGTGGGTGCGGTTGGCCTTGTCGTAGGCGGCCGCCACTTTGATGATGCGGGACTCCATACCGATCGTTGGGTCGTTCTCTTCGCCCGGCCGACGATAAGGAGAGTCGTGATGCTCCACATGGTCGGCCACGTCCGACAGATAGGGCGCCTGGCGGATGATCTCGGCTCCCCACCGCGCCAGATCGGACGAGTCCGGCTCTTCCTTGGAGTCCTCGACCGTGATTCGCCCGATGTCGTGCAGCAAGGCCGCGTACTCGAGTTGGGTCACGTCCTCGGGATGCATTCCCATGCCGCGGGCCATGGTGGATGCCAGCATGGCGGTGGAAGCGGCGTGACCGTCCGGGGAGAGCCCGGCCACCTCAGGCAACCGGGACAACGCCCGGATCATCTGGCCGTAGGTCTGGCGGGTACCGGCCAGCAGAGTGAACGACACGTGACTGATGGCGTATGGGACCACCGCTACCGGGATCGCCCACCATCCGATGACCGGCTGAGATATAGCAAACAACCCTGCCGAGGCAAACAGGCTCAACATGATCGGCCAGTCTTCCAATGCCAGCAGCCACACATAGCGAATGGAGGCTCGGCCGACGCCGATGGCCCCCAACATGCGGACGAAAGCATCGGCAACAAACCAGGCGAAGCCGGCGGTGAGGATCACCGTGAGTTGTTGTCCCTGGCCGCTCCAGTTGAGCTGCTCGGTCATCCAGCCGTCCCCGACCTGAATCAGCACCAGAACGCCGAGACCGGCCAGCGAGCGAAGGAAGTCGCTCCCCCGGGCGCTGTCATCGGACCACAGCACGGTCAGCAGACGGGAAACCACGAGTCCCAGGGCGAAGATGGCGGCCAGGGTGGGAATGCTGTCGATCAGGACCACACCGATCAGACCGGCACCACCGATCAGGGAGATGCGGCCTCCGCTCGGGCTGGGCACCCGAATGAGGTCGGCGGCCGCCACCAGACCAACCCACGTGACCAGGTTGAGCGACGATCGATCGGAGGTGCTCGCCAGATATAGGCCAAGCAACAGGCCGGTCAGCCAGACGAGAACGCCGACAGAGCGGGATAGGCGATCAGGCAACGTGGACTCCCTCGGCCCGGCGCCGGGCCTCACTCTCGTCTTCGCGCGTGGGTGGGCCGTAGCGCTCGCCCGTGGCCGCTAGTGCGCGCACAAAAGCCTCAACGCAGTCAGGATCGAATTGGCTGCCGGCGCTGCGGCGCAACTCGCCTATCGCGTACTCCTGAGTGAGGGCGAGGCGATAGGACCTGGTGCTCGTCATCGCATCGAAAGCGTCCGCCACCGCCAGGATGCGGCTCTCCAGCACCGGGGGCTCTCCCTTGCGGTGGCCCGATCCTCCGTACCCTCCGCCGTCGAAACGGCTGTGGTGACCGGAAGCGATCTCGACCATCGGGGCCAGGAACTCGACCTCGTGGAGGATGTCCTCCACCAGATAGGCGTGTTTCTGCATCAAGCCGTATTCGTCCTCACTGAGAGGACCCTTTTTGCGAATCAGCGTGCGAGGCACGGCCAACTTGCCGATGTCGTGAATGAGAGCGGCGATCCGCACCCGCTCAAGAGCGTCGCCCCGAAAGCCCATTTCCTCGGCCGTGATCTGACTGAAGTAAGCGACCCGTTCGGTGTGGCCCCGGGTGTAGAGATCCTTCGCCTCGAGTGCCTTGATGAATCCCCCCAGCGTGGATTCATGAGCGACTCGCAGCTGCGAAACGGCTCGCATCCCGAGATGGCCGACGAGGAAGACCCCGAAGATGAGCGGAAGAGTGACGGGACCGACCAGGAGGTATGTGGCACCAAGCAAACCGCCCAGCAGCCCCATGAGGGCCTGGGAAGGAACCAGCGAGCGCATGCGAGCCCAGGGGCGAAGGTTTCGCTTTCGGAAGACTGCCCGCACCGCCAGCGTGACCAGGCTCAGGTTGGCAGCACCGTAAATGAGAGCGGCAATCGCCGACCCGAGAGCTACCCGGCCGATGTCTCCCGTCGTGAACTCACCGGTTGGAAGGGCCAGGGCGATGACGGCACCACCGGCCGCTGCAGACAGAACGAACTGTCCGGCGTTGACGATGGGCTGGAACCACCGGCGCTCCTTGATGTCGATGGGGGTGATGGCCCCGAACACAACGATGGTGGCTGCGCCGATGGCGGCGCTGTCGCGGCCGAAGATCACTGCCGCGGTCATCACGATCATGACTGTGGGACTCGCCCGCAGGCGGTCGTTCACTTCCACCGCCAGCGCCTGAAACACGCCGAAGGCGACGCCGAAGAACAACCACTCCCAGCGCAGGGGGAAAGTGGTACGAATTGCCAGGACTGCCAGGAGAGCGGCGGCCGACAGGCCGTACATGGCGGCAATGAGGAGGCGGGATCGAAGGCTGGCGTTCATGGATAAGTGAGGTGAGCCCGGGGACGCAGTCGTTTATTTACTCGCGTTAGCCAACTGAGAAACTCGCGGCGCCCGCCAGGATGGCGGTAGCCAGCGCACCAATAGCTATAAGGGTCTTGACGACCTTTGTCTTCAGAGTAGATCTCCCCAATCGTTTGATACCTTGCGCGCGACTCTGACGTGTCACGAACAGGATGCGCTCCGCTTGGGTTGATAGGGCGTCTCCCGGGCACTCTCACCTCCCTCGACCACGGTCGAGGAAACCTTCATGTCACGGAGGCGCCCATCCTCCGCCGCCGGTCCCGTCCCCAGCGCAGGGCGGAATCGGAAGGCTCGTAAGGAGCACAATCAAGTTAGTTCGGAATTCGCGACTTGACAACATTGCACGTCAAGCCACCGCTACGCTACGTAGTCGTGGACTTCCGAGAACTCGAAGAGACGCTGTGTCGTCTGCCCGCCGTCGATGCCGTCCGCATCGTGCATGACCGCGACCGGATCAGCGAAGTCCATGTCCTGGCCTCCCCCGCCAAGCCGGCCAAACAGGTGGTAAGAGACGTCCAATCACTGGCCATGGCGCGATTCGGGATCGGTATCGACCGTCGTGCGGTGTCGGTGGTTCAGCTCGGCGAGGAGAGGAAAGGCGGCGAAGCCGACCGCCCGGTCATCACGTCCATCAAGGAGTATCCAGAAGGCCCCAGCACCACGGTCACTGTGACGTTGACCTGGAATGGTGAGCAGTTCAGCGGTTCCGCCGACGGGCCGGCTGCTGCCTCAGCCCGGCTCCGCATAATTGGCGAGGCCACCCTCCGTGCCCTGGAAGAAGTTCTCGGAGGCGGTCCTCCATTGGCGCTCGACGCAGTGGCGGCGACATCGGTAGGAGTGCGCCCGGTAGTTGTCGCCCAGGTCGTCAGCATGCGAGGCGTCGACGAGGAAGTCGCCGTCGGAAGCGCCCTGGTCCGGGGTGACGAGGCCGAAGCAGTCGTAAGAGCCGTACTCGACGCACTGAATCGGAGAATCCCGGCCTTAATGCGCTGAGCCTCTCGTGCTCAGCAGCGATGACCGTTACCCGGAGCCCGTTGCCCGTTGCCCGTTCTCGAAACCGGTTCGCGTTCTACCCAACGCTCCCGAGTGGCAGTAGGCAGTAAGCAAGAAGTTGATGGGTCGCCGTCTCCCCCACCCCGCTCCGCCTGCGGCGGACCACCCCGCCCTCAGGGCGGGGAAGAGGGACAGCTCTGGCTGAAAGCCGAAAGCTGACTGCTGAAAGCTGAAAGCTGATCGGCGACAGCCGATCACACAAACAAACCTTCGCTTGTTGCTAGATGGCCTGTGTCGTTGACGGTGTGGAGGCGGGGGCCGGGAAGCGAGATGGTGCTGATCGAGGTGTTGTGAAG
>JBPCTX010000113.1:0-3513 GCA_051011455.1 Acidimicrobiia bacterium
CCCGAACGGCGCGCGGGATCGCCGGTGCAGTTCTCGGCTGGGCCCAGCACGCTGACGTCGATGCCTGCTCGCCGCAGCAGCTTGGCCATGGCTTGGGTGACCTTCTTGTTCTTGTCGTCGAAGCTTCCGGCACAGCCGACCCAATAGAGCCATTCGGATTCGAGCGGATCGCCGCCGTCGAGCACGCTGATGCCCTCGATGTCGTTCGCCCAGTCGGCGCGCTCGCTCTGCGAGATCGCCCAGGGATTGCCCGAGTTCTCCATCGCCCGGTAGGCGTTGCCCAGCTCGGACGGGAAATCGGACTCCATCAGCGACTTGTATCGACGCATGTCCAGGATCTTGTCGAGAATCTCGATGTTGACCGGGCAGATGTCGTCGCAGGCGCGACACGATGTACAGGCCCACAGCTCCTCTGAGGTGATCCGCTCGAAGACTGAATCGGCCGTGACGGTGATGGCTTCGTCGGAACTCACCGGTGGTGAGAGTGGATAGCCGGCGGTGGCGGTGGCCACTTCCCCCAGTTTGAGGACGATCTCGCGGGGGTCGAGCGCCTTGCCGGTGGTGTTGGCAGGGCACACCGAGGTGCAGCGGCCGCACATCGTGCAAGCGTCGGTGTCGAACAGCTGCTTCCAGGTGAAATCCCCGACGGCGTTGGCGCCGATGGTCTCGACGTCGGTGGCCTCCATCAAGTTGGGCATCTCCCGCATCGCACCCTTCGGACGCTCCCGCGGCGATAGGTACATGTTGGCGGGCGAGGTCACCATGTGCCGCAACTTGGTGGTCGGCAGCATCACCAGGAAACCCAGGAACGCCAGGGCGTGAACCGCCCACATCACCTGATGGAATCCGCCGGCAATCGACTCGGGCACCAGGTAGCTGAGTGTGTAGCCGGCAAATGACCACACCTCGAAGTCGGGCCGCCCTTCGGCGGAGATGCGGGCTGCCTCCACCACCAGTCCGGTGATGCCGATTGCCCCCAGCAGCAGCAAGGTCCACGCATCCTCGGGCCGGGTCTTGCCACGCAGGCGCCCTGGACGCTGCAGATAGCGGCGGGCGGCGGCCCACAGGATCCCGGTCACGAACACCAGGGCAAACAGATCAAGGATGAACGAGTACGCCTGATAGACCTCACCGGTCAGGAATTTCCAATCGGCGGGGAGGAGATGGTCGATCTCCAGGGTGACGGTGCCCAGGAACAGCACCAGGAATCCGTAATAGATCATCGAGTGCATCAGCCCGGCCGCCGGGTCCCGCAGCAGCGTCTTCATGCGCAAGCCCTGGTCGAGAGCCCGCACCCGCTGCTTCCAGAGTCCCCGCCGCGACTCCTTGGTGCCTCTCTCCCAGTTCAGCGCCCGGTTGGCGAAGAGGGAGAAGAACACCCCGAGGAAGGCGGCCACTCCCACGTAGAACAAAGCAACCAGGCCGCTCTGGATGTTGACGAACACGTCCCGGCGAATTTCCGCATCGGCGTGCCCGGGGAACGAGCCAAGCCACCAGGCGAGCAGAACGGAGATGGGCGCCAGGAACGAGAGAGCCAGAAACACGTTGGCTGCCGTGAGCCAGGAGCGCCCGGAATCGGCCGCAGGAGCCTCGGTCAGTTCCGGAGGTTCAGCCGTTTGCACCACGGATTCAGCTTAGACCGGGGGGCTACAGCGACCGGCTATCGGCTTTCGGCTATCGGCTATCGGCTGACCCGAAGGGCCAGCGGTAGGTGTTCTGTTGGCGGAGGGGTGAGAGCGCTTCCCCTCCCGCTTGGCGGGAGGGGGTAGGGGAGGGGTTGGCAACCCGCAGGGTTGCCAGCGCGTTCCCGTGTTCTTTCCTTTGGGTTTCTGACAGTGCCCGCGAGCGCCATCGTGTTGGTTCTTGGCGCGTGATGCGTCCGTTTGATGCAAGCGCTTTGGCGTCTCGGTGTGCTTCTGAGGGAGCACAGGAACGCGCTTTCAGCCCTCCCCCAGCCCCTCCCGCAAGCGGGAGGGGAGCTATGCGCCTTCAGCCCTCCCGCAGGCGGGAGGGTGACCGGGGGAACTGACAGCAGATGTTGCTCGCAATAATTGGAGCGATGTCTTCCCCGAAATTGTCTGGGTCCTGGGATGAGGAGCGGCTGATGCAGCTTCGTAAGGCGCGACGGCGTGCCACCGGGTTGCTCATTGGCACCTTTCTGCTGCTGATCGCCACTCATTTGTTCACGGATGGGGCCGGGTTCTGGGGGTTCGTGCAGGCGGCGGCTGAGGCGGGGGTGGTTGGCGGCATCGCCGACTGGTTCGCGGTGACGGCCCTGTTCCGGCACCCGCTGGGCATCCCGATCCCTCACACCGCCATCATCCCGCGCGGCAAGGACGCATTCGGGCGGGGGCTCGGAGAATTCGTCGCCCGCAACTTCCTGGACGCTGAACTGCTCGAAGAGCGCTTGACCGAGATGGACCCGGCCGATCGTCTCTCCAAGTGGCTGGTCAAGCCACACAACGCCGACCTGGTGGCCCGGCAGGCAGCCCGGGTGATGGTGGGAGTGACCGAGGCGCTCAGCGACTCGGAAGTTCAGGACGGGATCCGGAGCGCCATCGAGGAACGGGTGCGAACGGTTGAGCTAACCCCACTGCTGGGGACCGTTGCCGAATTGGCGATGGAAGGTGGCCATCACCACACCCTGGTCGACGCCGCACTGCTCGGGTTCAGCCGCAGCATCGATGAGAACCAGGAAGTGTTCCGCGGCCAGCTCCGCGAGGAATCACCCTGGTGGGTGCCGGAGCCGCTCGATGAAGTGGTGTTTCAAAAGGTGTATGACTCCGCCCAGCGTTTCATCGGCGACGTGACAGCCGATCGGGACCACCCGCTCCGCAGCCACTTCGATGTGCGAGCCCGGGAGATGATCACGAAACTGAAAGAGGCACCGGAGATCCGCGCCCGGGGCGAGGAACTGAAGCAGTCCTTCCTGGACCACCCCGAGTTTGCCGCCTGGACCGACGACCTGTGGATGGACCTCAAAGCCCACATCGCCGATGCAGCGGCGGAGGCCGAGTCAGATCTGAGGCGCCGGCTGGCCACCTGGGCGACCTCCGCCGGGGAGAGGCTGGCGACCGACGAGGCCCTCCGGCATCGGGTCAACACCTGGGTGATTGCAGTGGTCAAGCAGGCGGTGGCGCAATCCGACGAGGAGGTCACCAGCCTCATCGCCGCCACCGTCGAGCGCTGGGATGCTGAGGAGACCAGCCGCCGCCTCGAGCTGCTGCTGGGCCGCGACCTCCAGTTCATCCGTATCAACGGCACCCTGGTCGGCGCGCTGGTTGGGATCATCATCCATACGGTGAGCATTCTGTAGAGGCCGGCCGATAGGCCTCTGGGACGTGGCAAAATGGGGGGCGACAGAAGGGGAACCCCATGAAACTCATCGGCAAGATCATTGCCTTCATCTTCGTAGTCCAGATCGGGATGTGGCTGGCAGGCCGACTGGCGGAGAAACAGGCCCACCAGGACCTCGACCCGGAGAGCGACAACTTCTCCCTCGCCACCTACGTC